>JAYUVJ010000167.1:0-10410 GCA_043754155.1 Acidimicrobiia bacterium | reverse complement strand
CTTCCCGATGGTTGGGAGGGGCATCCGCTCCGCAAGGATTACGCCACAGGCCGTATCCCAGTCCAGTTCAAAGAAGCGCCTCAACCGCGTTGATTATCTGCGTGCATAGTTTCGATTTCCACTCGAACCCATCACGAATTGCATTGCCGAAACACCAGCTCCTAGTAGCAACACCGAAATTGATGAGCCTGAAATGAACAAAGCGAGTTGAACATGAGTAGCTCAGAAACATTGTCGGACCAGGAGATGGTGAGCCGGGCATCGACGCCGGCCGCGGAACTACTTCGTGAAGAAGGCGCTGTACTGCGCGGTATCAATGATGCCGACGTGCTCGATTTCTCCGATTACGACATCGAACTCGGCGACGACGAGACCATGATCATCAACATGGGTCCACAGCACCCATCGACGCACGGTGTGCTTCGCGTGATGATGGAGTTGCGTGGCGAGCAAGTGCTACGCACCAAGCCAGTAATTGGCTACCTCCACACTGGCATGGAAAAGACGGCGGAAACGCTGACCTACATGCAGGGTTGCACCAACGTGACCCGGATGGACTACCTGGCCCCGTTATTCAACGAGCTGGCCTTCTCCCTGTCCACCGAGAAGTTGCTTGAGATCGAAATTCCTGAGCGAGCTACCTGGATTCGCATGCTCATGAGCGAACTCAATCGCATGAGCTCGCACCTGTTGTTCATGGCCACCAACGGTATGGACCTTGGCGCCGTAGGCATGATGATTTACGGTTGGCGTGAACGCGAAGAAGTGCTGCAGTTCTTCGAAAAAACCACCGGTCTTCGGATGAACCACAACTACATTCGCCCCGGCGGAGTAGCAGCAGATCTTCCACCCGACTGGCAAAAAGACGTCCTCGCCATTTGTGACGCGGTTGAACCACGCCTCGACGAATACGACACGCTCCTCACCGGTCAGCCGATCTTCTTGGACCGCACCCAGGGTGTAGGCGTGATCACCCAAGAGGAAGCCATCGCGCTTTCTGCTACAGGACCGATTCTGCGTTCTACCGGTGTTGAGTGGGACCTTCGCCGCCATATGCCGTACCTGGCTTATGACAAAGTTGAGTTTGACGTGATCGTAGGTACGCATGGTGATGCGTTTGATCGGTATGCCATTCGCTTGAACGAGATTCGCGAGTCGATTCGTATCGTCCGCCAAATCGTTGATCTGATGCCCCTCGGTGACTACCGCACGCAAAACAAGAAGGTCACCCCGCCACCACGCTCACGTATTGATGAGTCGATGGAAGCACTGATTCACCACTTCAAACTCTTTACCGACGGATACAAAGTTCCAGCCGGTGAGGTTTACTGTGCCGTGGAATCCCCACGCGGAGAACTTGGCGTGTACATGGTTTCTGATGGTGGAACCAAGCCTTATCGCATGCACGTTCGTGGACCGTCGTTCGTGAACTTGCAGTCGATGCCGACGATGATGAAGGGCGCCATGGTGGCCGACGCCATTGCCATCATTTCCTCGATCGATCCCGTTCTCGGCGAGGTTGACCGTTAATGCTTAAAACTTCGTTTGCCCAAAAGGAAACCCGCTAAATGGCACGCTTCACTTCATCAAACCTTGAGCGCGCCAAGGAACTTATTGGACACTATCCGCGCGGCAAGAGCGCCACGATTCCGCTTTGCCACCTGGCCCAAGAACAAGACGGATACGTAACCGAAGACGCCATGCAACACATTGCCGAACTTGTCGGTGTGGCACCAGCCGAGGTTTACGGTACGGCCAGTTTCTACGAAATGTTCAAGTTCCATCCAGTGGGCAAATACGTGGTGGGTGTGTGTACCAACATCTCCTGCATGCTCGTGGGCGGCGAAGAACTCCTTGCACACGCAGAGGCTTCATTGGGTATCCGCACCGGCGCAACCACGGCCGACGGCTTGTTCACGCTGGAAGAAATGGAATGCCTCGCTGCTTGCACCGAAGCGCCGTGTCTGCAAGTGAACTATCGCTACGAGTACAAAGTTTCCAACTCGGGATTTGATTCACTCGTCGGAGAGATTCGTGCGGGCAAACGCAACGACATCCCACCGCACGGAACGCTCGCCACGATTCGCCAGTCGATACCATCGGATCGTCGAGCCGGACACGTAACGATCTAAAGCGATTTGAACTTTGGGTGATTCGGCTCGACCGTTGGTTGACAGAGTTTCCCCGCCACAAGCAGTTGCGATACCGAACAGCAGAACTTGCACGAAAGATTCACCTCGAGGGTCCACCTAGGAACTTCACCGCAGTATTGATCAACCGCAGTATCTCCGCAGTATCTCCGCAGTGCCCGCTCGCCCCGTCGACACCGAGAAAGTTTTGACGAAAAAGGAACTTGTTATGCCAGCGCCAACCAAGATGATCACAACCAGGTGGGACCAAGCCGATGGGCATACGCTCGACGGTTATCACCGCACCGGTGGATATGAGGGCTTACGCAAGGCACTCACTATGGGACCCGATTCGGTCCTCGAAGAAGTTAAGGCCGCGAACCTGGCAGGCCGAGGCGGCGCAGGGTTTCCGTGTGGCACAAAGTGGGGCTTCCTTCCCAAAGACGTGTTCCCTCGCTTCCTGGTGGTCAACGGTGACGAATCCGAACCCGGCACCTACAAAGACCGGATTCTGTGTGAGCGCGATCCGCATCAGCTGATTGAGGGCGTGCTGATCGCGTCGTATGCCATCAAGGCGGCGCAGGCGTTCATCTACATCCGCGGCGAAATGCCCTTCGCTCACGAGCGGGTTGCTGCAGCGTTGAATGAGGCCTATGCGGCTGGATACATCGGCAAGAACATTTGCGGAACCGATTTTTCTATCGACGTAGTGCTGCACTGGGGCGCTGGCGCCTACATCGTGGGCGAAGAAACTGCGTTGATTGAGTCGTTGGAAGGCAACCGGGGCATGCCACGTTTGAAGCCACCGTTTTTCCCTGCCGTTAAAGGCTTGTACATGCAGCCGACTGTGGTCAACAACGTTGAGACCCTGGCCAACATGCCGTACATCATCACCAACGGCGCAGCGAAGTTCACGTCGTATGGCAATGAGAAGAACTCTGGTACCCGGTTGTTCGCGGTATCTGGCCACGTGAAGAATCCTGGTGTGTTCGAAGTGGAATTCGGTACGACAACGTTCCGCGAGTTGTTCTACGACTTTGCCGGCGGCATCCGCGAGGACCGGCGTGTGAAGGCATTCATTCCTGGTGGAGGCTCCGCTCCCTGGTTCTATGAAGCCGATCTTGATACGCCACTCGATGCGGGAGTTGTTGCTGGAAAGGGCTCCATGTTGGGTTCGGGTGCAATCGTGGTCATGGACGAAACCACCGACATGGTTCGTGCGGCGTGGCGTTTGGTGAAGTTCTTTGCAAAAGAATCGTGTGGCAAGTGCTCGCCGTGTCGTGAAGGTACGAACTGGCTGGAAAAAATTTACTCACGCATCTTGAACGGCCAAGGCCGCCCGGATGACATTGAGCTCCTCCTCGACGTGGCCGACAACATCAGCCCAGGGCTCACCTGGCCGCCGAAGCAAACCACCATTTGCCCGCTTGGCCCGTCGGCTGCGGCTGGTGCGTTGTTGAGCTCAATTCGCCACTTCCGTCCTGAGTATGAGGCGTACATTGCGGCGGCTACGGTATCTCGTCCTCAAATTCCTGTGCTGGCGAACTGAAAAACACTCATGACTGATACCAAGACAACTGATGCCGTGGCTGACACACCCACACCCACACCGCCGCCGAAGACGACCCTTACCGTCACCATTGACGGCAAAGCTATTGAGGCCAACCCCGGCGAATTGCTGATTGCCGCCGCCGAGCGCAACGGTACCTACATTCCGCGGTTCTGCTGGCATCCACGCATGCGCGAAGTAGGCATGTGTCGCATGTGCCTGGTTGAAGTTTCTGGGCCGCGTGGTATGTCGCTTCAGCCCGCCTGTATGCAGCCCTGTGCTGAGGGCATGGTGGTTGATACCAAGTCTGATGTGGTCAAAAAAGCCCAAGACGGAATCCTGGAATTCCTCCTGGTAAATCACCCCCTCGATTGCCCGGTGTGCGACAAGGGTGGCGAGTGCCCTCTTCAGGATCAGACGCTCACCTTCGGCCCGGGCGAATCGCGGTTCATCGAAGAGAAGCGTCACTTTGAGAAACCCATTCCGATCTCCGAATTGGTCCTGTTGGATCGTGAGCGCTGCATCCTTTGTGATCGTTGTACCCGGTTCTCCAAAGAAGTATCGGGCGATCCGCTCATTCACTTCATTAACCGCGGAAACGCCACCGAAGTTAATACGTTCCCTGATGATCCGTACGCTTCGTATTTCTCAGGCAACGTCGTACAAATTTGTCCCGTAGGCGCGCTTACTGCTTCTCCATACCGTTTCGCTGCTCGCCCATGGGACCTTGATCAGGTTGAGTCGACGTGTACCAGCTGTGCCGTTGGCTGTCGCACGGTTGTGCAATCCAGTGGGGATCAAATCACCCGCTACCAAGGTGTCGACTCTGATCCCATCAACTGGGGCTGGCTGTGCGATAAGGGCCGTTTTGGTTTTGAAGCCATTGGCGCATCGAACCGCGTGACCACGCCAATGGTGCGTGCCGATCGTACTTCTGCCGCGGAATCAACCTCATGGGCTGAAGCAGCAGGTCAGGTTGCCGATCGTCTGCGTACGTATCAACCAGAACAAATTGGTTTTATTGGTGGCGCACGGTTAACCAACGAGGATCAGTACGCGTTTGTGAAGCTGGCCAAATCGGTGTTGAAGACCGACAACGTTGACGCACAACTTGGTGATGGTCTTCCGGCAGCACTGTGGCTTAGTCTTCCGCACGCCACCATCGACGAAGCTGCCTCTGCAAGTGCGGTAATCCTTCTCGGTGGCGATATCAAAGAAGAACTTCCGGTGTTGTTTATCCGTCTTCGTGACGCCATCACCAACAAGCGTCTCTCTGTTATCGAGCTCAGTCCGACGACGACGGGCATGTCGCCCTATGTCAAGGGCTCGTTGCGCTACCGCTCAGGCGAAGCTGCCGTGTTGGTCAAGTCGCTTCTCGGTGCTGCATGGGGTGGCGAATCGGTGGACCGCCAAATCGCTGGTGTGGAATCCGTTGATATCAACGCGGCTGCGGTTTCGTTGTCGGGTGCACTGGCTTCGGGGAAAGGCAACGGCAAGATCGTCGTTATTCTCGGACGTCCTTCGCTGGCCGATTCGGTTGATTCGATCGTTGAAGCTGCCGGACTGTTGCGTGTCGTTGACGCTGCTGCGTTTTTGCCCGCCATGCGCCGAGCCAACCTACACGGGGCGCTCGATATGGGTATGGCCCCAGGTTTGCTCCCCGGACGTGTATCGCTTTCCGATGGCGCTTCATGGTTCGCCGCCAAATGGGGCTCGGGTCCCTCGACGCTGGGAATGGACACGGCGCAGATGTTGACCGCAGCCGCCGCCGGAAAGTTGAAAGCACTCGTTTTGGTTGGCGCCGATCCGTTGAGCGATTTCCCTGACCGTGCGCTTGCTACTAAAGCCCTAGCCAACGTTGAGTACCTCGTTTCGGTTGATACGCACACAAACGATTCCAACACTATTGCCCACGTGGTGTTGCCCGCCGCTGGTTATGCCGAGAAATCAGGAACCACGACCAATATTGAGGGGCGCGTTTCACTCCTGGCTGCGAAGGTTTCGGCTCCTGGGGTTGCTCGTGCCGATTGGATGATCGCTTGGGAACTTGGTATGGCGCTCGGCTCAGACTTGGGTTTCTCCTCCCTGGCTGAAGTGACTACCGAAATCGCTGCAGTGGCGCCTTCGCATGCGGGTCTCACGCCCGCCGTTCTTCGAGCTGCTGAAAATGCCGATGGGGTTCTCCTTCCGCTCTCCGTTGCTGTGCCTGCCGTAGTTGCGACTGATGTAGTTTCCACTGACGTTGTTGCGCCAGCTGTAGTTGCACCAGCTGAAGTTGCACCGGCAGCTGAAGGTGAGGCGGCCACCGGTTCTGCGGACACACCGGATGACAGCGTTGCCGAAGGCCCAGTTGTGCCCGCGGCCGTTCGCTACCGGTTCACTACTGGCGCTGCGGTTACCCCAGCGCCCGATTCGTATTCGATCCGCCTCCATTCAGGCCGGGTTCTCTACGACAACGGCACGCTGCTGCAATCCGCACCATCGTTGGGGAAACTCGCTTCGGCCCCGGGCGTGCACCTTCATCCGAATGAGATTGAACGTCAAGGTCTCGTCCCCGGACAAGCGGTAAAGGTGTTGTCGCAGACCGGAACCGTAACGTTGACCATCATCGCGGATGACCGTGTTCCTCGCGGTGTGGCTTCCATTCCGTTCAATCAAGCGGGGCCTGGCGCTTCCGACTTGATTGATCACGCATCGGTTAGCGCCGCAGGTGTGACCCGTGTTCGCCTCGAATCAGTGAAGGGTGCCTAGTATGTCGGTCAGTGCACTTAGCTCTTTGACTCACTCTGCGTTTTCGAGTTCGGTGTTGGCTGCCGAAACCGGTGACCCATTGTTTGTTCCGGGCCGCAGCCTTTTTGGATGGCCGCTGCTGATTATCGGCGTGAAGGTCATTGTCTCGCTGTTGTTCTGCCTCCTGGGCGTGTTGCTGATGGTGTGGTTTGAACGCAAAGCTATTTCTAAAATGCAGAACCGCATTGGCCCCAACCGTGCCGGACCATTTGGTTTGCTGCAAACCTTGGCCGACGGAACCAAACTGTTTTTCAAAGAAGACCTCTTTCCGGAAAAAGCCGACAAATGGGTTTTCCGTTTAGCTCCGTACCTCAGCGCAGTCCCCGCATTCCTTACCTTTTGTGTGATCCCGCTCGGCGGCACACTCAAGTTCGGTAGCTACTCCACCTATATGCAGCTATCCGATCCACCCATGGGTGTTCTGCTCTCGCTTTGTATCTCCGGCATTGCCGTGTATGGCGTGATGTTGGCTGGTTGGTCATCGGGTTCGAAGTATCCGTTAATTGGTTCGGTTCGTGCCAGTGCACAAATGGTTTCCTACGAAGCTGCCCTTGGACTTTCCCTTGCCGCGGTTGTTCTTCAGAGCGGCACGCTTTCGACGCACGGCATCGTGTTGGCCCAAGCCGGATGGCGCTGGAATGCCATCACCACGATCTTCATTCCGTTCGTGATCTTCTGCATCGCCGCCACAGCCGAATTGAACCGCCCGCCTTTCGACTTGGTTGAAGCCGAATCGGAATTGGTAGGCGGATTCCATACCGAGTACTCCTCCGCTCGGTTTGCGTTCTTCTTCCTCGCCGAGTTCATGAACACCATCACCATGAGCGCGCTTATCATCACGCTGTTCCTTGGTGGCCCATCAATCCCGTTCAAGCTTCCGCTTCTTGGATCGGTCTCACCGGTGTACTTCATGATCAAACTAATCATTCTTCTGTACACCTACATTCTCCTCCGGGCCACGTTGCCACGCTTCCGTTACGACCAACTGATGGATCTTGGTTGGAAGAAACTGATTCCAGCATCGTTGCTGTGGTTGCTGGTTCTTGCCGCCGCCAAGCTTGGGAACGGCAACAAATTGCAAGGTTTGCGCAACGTTGGTATTGCCGCCGTGGGTTGTGCCATCGCTGCTGGATTGCTTTCGGCGGCCATGAAAGTTGGGCGTAAAACGTCCGAAGAAGAACACTCTGGATCTGGCAACGGCTCCAAATCGTCCAATGACCGTCGACTTTCGGCTGGAAGGTTCTAATGGGTTACCTCGAAGGTTTCCGCATCCCGTTGCAGGAACGTCTGCGTAGAGACGTCCGCACCGAATCGTATCCCGACACCATTCGCCCCAAACCGGAGCGGTTCCACGGACGCCATGTTCTGAACCGTTACGAAGACGGCATGGAAAAGTGCATCGGGTGCGAACTATGCGCAGGTGTGTGCCCGGCCAAATGCATTTATGTACGCGGTGCCGACAACGATCCCGATAACCCCACCTCGCCCGGTGAGCGTTACGGCTTTGTGTATGAAATCAACTATTTGCGTTGCATCCACTGCGACCTGTGCGTTGAGGCTTGTCCTACCGAAGCTATTACCGAATCAAAGATTTTCGAGTTCAGCTTCACCAACCGTCGAGATGCGATTTATACCAAAGACGAACTTGTTGTTGACGATGATGGCAAGCCTCGGGTGCAGCCTTGGGAAGACGGACGTAACGCTTCGGAACCGCTATCGGGTTGGATGCGGGCGACGGCACCTGGGGGCAACTCCGCTTTCGAAGGCGATTCGTTGTGGTCGGGCGATCTTGGTGTTGGCCTGCGAGCTGGCGAACCGGGACAACTGGCTGAAGCCATCGAACGCAAATCCCGTATGGCTGCCGCCGCGGCGAAAGCTGTTGGAGCTGCGGCTTCAGGCTCCGGTCCGGCTTCAGGCTCCGGCCCGGCTTCTGGCTCTGGTTCCTCGAATGCAGGAGGCCATCACTAATGGCTGAGTGGCTAGTTTTTGCCGCAGGTACCTTGCTGGCCCTTATCGGTGCTGCTGGAGTGCTCACCATGCGAAACCCAGTACACGCGGCGCTGTTTTTGATTCAAACGCTCTTTGGCGTTGCCGTGCTATTTGTCTCGCTCCAAGCCCACTTCTTAGCTGCCGTGCAAATCATTGTGTACGCCGGGGCCATCGTGGTGCTGTTCTTGTTTGTCATCATGTTGCTCGGTGTCGATAAGGACGAAGCGAAAGCCCCCGAAGTACTTAAAGGCCAACGGGTAATGGCGGCGGTACTCGGTGGCATCGCGCTGGTAGAGCTGCTGCTGATCTCGCGAGTCAATGTAGCTACAGGTGCTCGTGCCGGATCTGGTGCGCTTGATGGTGCCGGGACCAACGTGGAAAAGCTTTCCGAAGCGGTGTTCACCAAGTTCTTGTTTCCGTTTGAAATCACGTCGATCTTGTTGGTGATTGCCGTGGTTGGTGCCGTGCTGTTGTCGCGGAAACCCAAAGCCCTCGAAGGCTCTGCTGTTTCGTCTGCGGGCTCGGTTTCCGGCTCTGTCGGGGGTGCTGCGTAATGATCGGTGTCGTTCTCGCCGCTATCGGGAAACCGAATGCCGCTGCCTATCTCTCCGTTGCTGCCGTGTTGTTCACCATGGGTGCCGCTGGCTTGTTGCTGAAACGCAACGTGCTAGTGATGTTCATGTGTCTCGAACTCATGCTCAACGCAGTGAACCTCACCTTTGTGACGTTCTCCCGTGAACTCAACGACATTGGTGGCCAAGTCATCGTGTTCTTTTCCATGGTCGTAGCCGCCGCTGAAGTAGTGGTTGGTCTCGGCATCATCGTGTCCATTTTCCGCCGCCGTAAAATCGGTGCCACGGCGGACAGCGCATCGCTGCTCAAAGGCTGAGGGCAGTACATGCTTGATCTTGTCTGGATAATTCCTGCACTCCCACTGGTTGGGTTTTGCATTCTTTTGCTCGTTGGTAAACGAATTGGAGAACCACTCTCCGGGTACTTGGCCACGGCCATGGTCGCTGGGTCGTTCCTTGCCGCCATCGGCGTGTTTCTTTCCTTGGTTGGGAAGAGCGAATCCGAACGTGCTTTCACAAAAACTATGTTCTCCTGGATCCCGTCGCTAGGGGTAAATGCGGCATTGTTGGTGAATCCGCTGTCGATCATCATGGTGCTCTTCGTTACCGGCATCGCCACGCTGATTCATCTCTTCGCCATTGGCTACATGCATGGCGACCCACGATTCCCGCGGTTCTTCACTTACCTGAACCTGTTTGTGTTCTCCATGTTGATGTTGGTATTGGCCGACAACTTCGTGCTGATGTTCCTCGGTTGGGAAGGCGTAGGTGCGTGTTCGTATCTGCTCATCTCATTCTGGTTTGAGAAGAACTCTGCGGCGTCCGCTGGCAAGAAAGCCTTCGTAGTAAACCGCATCGGCGACTTTGGCCTCATGGGCGCCATGTTCTTGATCTTCCAACACACTGGCTCGTTGCAGTACAACCAAGTGTTCCGCGTCATTGAAGAAAAAGGCATGTCGACGGGGACCGCTACCGCCATTTGTGCCTTGCTGTTCGTAGGTGCGTGTGGCAAGTCTGCGCAGTTGCCCCTATACGTTTGGCTTCCCGACGCCATGGAGGGCCCCACACCAGTGTCCGCGTTGATCCACGCGGCAACGATGGTTACCGCCGGTGTATACCTGATGGTACGTGTGCATCCATTGTTGGAGCTTGCCCCCAACGTACTGAAGGTCGTTGCTTGGGTTGGTGCGCTTACCGCGTTGTTTGCGGCCACGATTGCCACGAGCCAAAACGACATCAAACGAGTGCTGGCCTATTCAACGATTTCGCAGCTTGGTTATATGTTCTTGGCTGTTGGTGTGGGCGCAAATATTGCAGCCATTTTTCACATGGTCACCCACGCCTTCTTTAAGGCTCTGATGTTCCTCGGCGCCGGTTCGGT
>JAYUVJ010000166.1:0-7133 GCA_043754155.1 Acidimicrobiia bacterium | reverse complement strand
GCCCTGAATCCAACCGTAGCGCTTGCGCCGGCCCCGCGAACACCTAGCGAGCTGCTCGCTGATCCGTCGTTTCGTGTGCCGGTGAATGGCCCTTGGCAGCCAACGTCTTCGGCGAGCAGTTTTGGGCGGTTAGCAGTTAAGGGCGAGGAAACGAAGCTCGGCGTGGTGAGCGGGACGGTTCGCCAGGATGTTGCGCTAACTCCGGTGAACGGACGCTCCTATCGATTCAGCGTGATGGTGGGCAGTACGTCGTCCCCGGATTCATCTGTGCACGTACGAGGTCGATTGCGTTTACAAACCGCCTGTGCTAGCGGCGAAGAGCAAGCAGAAACGACGTTTGATGTGGCGTTGGTTTCCATGGACGGTGCGGTACAAACAACCGAAGCTGCCGTAACACTGACTCCAAAGGCATCCAAGAATTGCTCAATGCGAGTCGAGATCGTTTCCGATGGTGGCGACCAGTTGTTGGTAGGGCGGGCCTCGATGGTCGACGCCTTGCTGGCTGATCCCAGCTTTGAATCGGGTGCGCCGCAGTGGAAGCTCACCAACGGAACCGATGGTGCAAAGTTTACAACACAACCCGCTCCAGACGCCAGCGACGGCGGTGCAATTGGCGTGTTGAAAGCCGGTAAATCCGCTGTTTCGCTTATTCAGGACCTACCGCTCGATTTGTCGTCTGAGGCAGTACTGGGAGCGTTCACTATTGACGCTCGCAGCGTTACTCCAACACCAGTCGATATTGCTCTGCGCGCGTATGAACCTTGCAGTTCGAAGGTAACGGAATTCAAAGCGACTGTCGGTAGGATCTGGACTCCGGTTGGCGTGCAACAACAGCGCGTGCCCGGCTCCAAGGGAGAGTTGCCCCCAGACCCCAAAGACCTCATTCGACCCATTGGACCCGCCTGCGTTTTCCGCGTCGAAGTCGCTGTCCTCACGCCAGGCGCCACCGTGCAACTCGACAGCGCTCTACTTGATCTGCGCACGTATAATTCCCCGCAGGGCAGCCCCCGCTATCAAGCACTCGTCAAGAACTTCATCGAAGCCGAAACCCAAGCAACCCAACAGCTAGCTCGGGACGAAGCCGTCCGCCAAGCCCAGCTCCCCTCATCCCGCCGCAACCCATAAGCAACGGACCTTCACCACAGCAAACCCGACCGGAGTTTCATTCGGAAGGCTTCCAGATCCGGATCCGGCCTTACGTTCTACAACCTCGCTGCTGATCAGCTGGCGGAAGACGATTTGGCCGCATGGATTCGGGAACGCCTCCGATAACTACTGCAGCGCGGATTTTTGTCAGACCCTGCTTGTAGGTTGGAGGGCATGAGTGGCAAGCAGGCAACGAGTATCCGTATCAAGGCTGGAACCGAGGTATGAGCAAGATCAAAACGGTGTTTCGGTGTTCCAGCTGTGGGGCGGGGGCTGCGAAGTGGGCTGGGCGTTGTGCGAGTTGTGGTGATTGGAACACCATGGCCGAGGAACTCGATGGGCCCGCGGGTGCGCCGAGAGTGTTTTCACCTTCTGAACCGGCAAGTTTGCTCAAAGACATTGACCCAACGGGGTGGCAGGCCAAGCCGACGGGGATTGCCGAAATGGACCGTGTACTGGGTGGAGGGTTCGTCCCCGGATCGGCAACGTTGTTGGGTGGCGAACCGGGAATTGGTAAGTCCACATTGCTTTTGCAGCTGTTGCTCTCCCTGGCCAAGGGCGGCACAAAATGCTTGATGATCTCCGGCGAGGAATCACGTCAACAGATTCGGCTTCGTGCGGCACGGCTTGGTGACCTACCCGAAAATGTGTGGCTAGCCTCAGAATCAAGTCTTCCCGCAGTGCTTGGCCATATTGGCGACGTGAAGCCCGATGTGGTGGTGATCGACTCGATTCAGACTATGCACGATCCGGCGTTGGCCTCGGCTCCGGGAAGTGTTGGCCAAGTGCGAGAGTGCGCCCATGTGTTAGTGCGCGAAGCCAAAGCTCATGGCATCACCACGATTCTGGTTGGGCACGTCACCAAAGACGGTGGGTTGGCCGGGCCGCGAGTGTTGGAACACCTTGTCGATACCGTCCTCAGCTTCGACGGTGACCGGCATCATGCGCTGCGATTGCTTCGTGCAGTAAAGCATCGTTTCGGGGCGACGGGTGAGCTCGGCCTGTTTGAGATGCTTGAAGCTGGGCTCATTGGCGTGGCTGATCCGGGTGCGTTGTTCTTGAGTGATCGTCAGCATGGGGCTTCGGGTTCGATCGTGACGCCGATTATGGAAGGTGCTCGCCCCTTGTTGGTGGAAACCCAGGCGCTCGTGATGGGTTCGCCGATGCCTATGCCGCGCCGAACCGGTCAAGGGGTCGACAACAACCGTTTGGCCTTGCTGCTTGCGGTGTTGGAGCAACGGGCAGGTATTCAGATTTCTGGGTGCGAGGTGTACGCAAGTGCAATTGGTGGTGTGAAGCTAAGCGAACCTGCTGCCGACTTGGGACTGGCCTTGGCGTTGGCTTCCGCGTTCAGCGAGGTGCCGATTCCGTCAGACGTGGTGGCCATGGGCGAGATCGGTCTGGCTGGCGAGGTCCGTGCTGTTGCTCATGCCCAGCGCCGTTTGGCTGAGGCAGCGCGGCTGGGATTCAAAACTGCCGTAGTTCCTGCCAGTACCCCTGATCCGGGGTTAGGGCCAAACGTGAAGATGACGTTGATTCGCGTAGGTACGTTGGCTGAGGCGGTGAAGCAGTTTGATCTGCATGGCGGGGTTGGAGGCACCAAGGTCAAAACGTACAGCGGAGGTGGCGGTAATGGTGGTGGTGGCAGCGGCGGCAATGGTGGTGGTGGAGAACAGAAGGGCAAAAAGAGCCAACCGTGGTTCGACAAGAAAGCAAAATCCGGCGGTACGCCCTCAGACAATTACGACGTGTCGCAAGACCGCAATGAACTCTGGGACCCGTTTGAGAATGACTGAGCCAACCTTGGAGCGAGTCCAATCGGTGTTTTCTTTAGGGTTCGATCCGGCGCTCGATCCGGCCTGCAAGTGGATTCGAAACATAGCGCCAAACCGCCCCCACTATGTGCACGTAGTAGAGCAGTCAAGGCAGCATTCCTGCGAATCAACAATCCTTAGATGTCAGCGTTCCCGCAGTGTCAAAGAGTTCACAGGCAGCGATCCCTCCTCGTAACAATGGTGCGGCTACGGTGAAGCTATGAGTGCTCGATCATCCAAAAACTTGTTGAGTGCGCTGCGTTTGGTGGCACCGGGAACTCCGCTTCGTGAAGGGCTCGACCGGATTTTGCTGTCGAAAATGGGGGCCCTGGTCGTCGTCGGCGACTCGCCCGAGGTGTTGGCCATCTGCTCCGGTGGGTTCCTTCTCGACGCCGAATTTTCACCGCAACGCCTTAGCGAACTGGCCAAGATGGATGGCGCCATCATCTTGTCCACCGATGGCAGCCGCATCGCCAGAGCCAACGTTCACCTCCTTCCCGATGTCGGGGTACCCACTACCGAAACCGGCACCAGGCATCGCACCGCAGAAAGAACAGCTCGCAGTGTCGGCTGGCCGGTCATCAGCGTGAGCGAAGAAATGTCGGTCATTGCCGTGTACCGGGGCGACGAAAAGCGTCAAGTTGAACCGGTCGATCAAATCATGCGAAGGAGCACCCAGGCCATATCCACGCTTGAGAAGTTTCGTCAACGTATGGACACAGTGCTGGCTGAGTTGTCGCAACACGAAGTCGATAATCACGTAACAGTTCGCGATGTGGCTGCGGCGTTCCAACGCTGCGAGATGGTGCGCAGGTTAGGGGAAGAAGTTGACACGCTGGTCGTCGAGCTAGGTGATGAGGGCCGCCTAGCCAATCTGCAACAACAAGAATCGCTCGAAGGCGTGGAACGCGAACTGGATTTGTTGCGCCGCGATTACGCCGTCAAGCCACCGAAAGCGAAATCCATCGACGAGGTCCTAGCGAAGCTCACCACCGAAGACCTCGGCGATCTTGCTTTGGTAGCCCGCACCATCGGTCTTGCTGACCAGTCTCCCGCCGCTATGCAGCAACTGCTCCACCCCAAGGGTCACCGCCTGCTGGCTCGCGTGCCACGACTCAGCGATCAGGTGATCGATCACGTCGCCGGTCACTTTGGTGATCTCGCCCTGCTCCTTAAAGCCACCGCTACCAAACTCACCGAGGTGGAAAGCGTCGGAGAAGTACGTGCACGTGCTATTCGGGATGGCTTAACTCGCGTTGTGGAGAACACGCAAACCAACACGCGGAACCGCTAACCGAGTCACTAGAGGGCGTCGTTGGGAATCTGGTTTTCGCACAAATACATTTTGAACAGCTACTTAGCAAGTGTACTTAGTAAGTGGTACTGAGCCTATCGTGTACCTAGTATTTCCAGCCAGTTTTTGTGGAACTCGGGCTGACGTGAGCGGAGGGCTTAGGAAGCGCGATTGGTCATCTTGCGGCGCTCGAGAATTCGGTAGGTGCGGTCACGTTGCTCCAACCAACCGAGGCGAACAAACGCGGCGATGGCCTTATTCACTCGCTCACGGGAAGCGCCGATCATGCCGGCGAGTTCTTCCTGGGTGATCGGCAAGGTGAATTCATCCGAGCCACCAGCAATATCAAGCAGACGCTTGGCCGTACGGCCGGTTACATCGAGAAACACCGAATCGGCAATGGCTTCATTGGCTTCCCGCAAACGACGAGCCAAAAGGCCAATCACATTCCACAAAGCCTTGGCATCGGATTCAAACATAGCCCGCAGCGGCTTGAACGGAACTGCCACTACTTCGGAGGTCTCCAAAGCTCGTGCACCAGCAGAGCGGCCCGAATCATCGAAAAGCGCCATTTCCCCGAACAGGTCAGCTGGGCCCATGAGAGCCAACACGGATTCCCGTCCGTCGATCGACTTATTAGAAATGGCGATTCGACCTGACGACACGATGTAGAGGTGGTCGGCCGCATCGGATTCAGCGAAGATTGGATCGCCTCGGTGATACGTGCCTGAAGTCGCCACCGAGGCGAGTTCCACAAGCATCTCGTCGGTAAAACCGCCGAAGAATTCGATTGAGCGCAAAAATTCCGGTGTCGTAGCCACGCAACGAGGCTATCGGTCTTCGGAGTCCCCTGCTGTGACCGAGGTTACAGATCCTGAATTTCACTTCAACAGCCGAATTCAGCGAGCAACAGTGCAGCTTAAAACCGTAACAATGGGGGTGAGTAAAGATCTAGTCAGAGGGATTGGAACCGTCGACGGTAACTTAGCCAACCCGCACAAGCCCGCCAATCCAGCAAACCCCGGGCAAAAGGCTCAAACACGCGTTTTTGCTAACCCGGTAACACAAGGATGGACTGTCCGACAGGAAGCAGCACTAAGGCCAGCAGATTTCACGAAAAATCCGCCCAAAAACAGTAGCGAACCGCTACCGAAGAACCCTTGGTACAATTATGAGCCACATTTTCGGGGTTGGTCCCCGCAAGCTGCTCCAGGAGTGCCAATGCCATTCGAAGTCGGCGACAAAGTCGTCTACCCCCACCATGGCGCAGCCACGATTGAACGTCGGGAAACCCGCACGTTTAATGGTGAAGAGAAGGAATATCTCGTTCTTCGCCTTGCCTATGGTGACCTCACGTTGTCGGTTCCTTCCGAGAATGCCGACAAGGTTGGACTTCGTGACGTCATTAATGATGAAGAGGTTGAGGAAGTGTTTGCCGTGCTTCGAAAGAAGGAAGCCCGCATGCCTACCAACTGGTCACGCCGGTTTAAGAACCACGTGGAGAAGTTGAAGTCGGGCGACATCTACCAAGTTGCTGAAGTGGTTCGTAACCTCTCGATCCGCGATAAGGACAAGGGTCTTTCCGCTGGCGAGAAGCGCATGTTAGTGAAGGCCCGCCAAATTCTGGTTTCTGAGCTCACTTTTGCCTGCAACGTGAACGAAGAAGAAGCCGAAGCAAAACTTACCGAGGCTTTGGTCTAACCCGCCGTGCCGTCTGCTCCCCCGCTGGTTTTCCAGCACCGGGTGCAGACGGTCGTTTTCGCTGGTTTTTGACCGAGAAGGAGATCCAGTGACGAACCATCGTTGGAACTCCTTCCCCGCAGCAGGCTTGACCGCAGCCGCAAACGCCAACCCAGCCGAGCGCGCATCAAACGCCGCCGGGCCGACTTCGTCACCCGAACGGACGGTGCCCTTAACCGACCGGCACGCCGGATCGGGAGCACCTGCTGAAGTTTGGGTGATCGTGGTCGCTGGCGGTTCCGGATCCCGTTACGGCGGACCCAAACAGTTCGAGCTACTAGCCGGTGAACGGGTCATCGATTGGTCCATTGCCGCAGCTTCCTTCTGTGCCGACGGTGTTGTCGTAGTGGTTTCCGCCCATTCGGATTTGGCTCTCACCCGCGGCGAACTCCAAATGCATGCCAAGATCCGCGCCGTAGTTCACGGTGGTGCATCTCGATCAGCTTCAGTGCGCAACGGGCTCGCCGCCGTTCCTGATTCCGCAACGGTCATCGTGGTGCACGACGCTGCCCGCCCCCTCGCCTCACCGCAGTTGTTCGCTTCCACAGTGCAAGCAATTCGCGACGGGGCCGACGCTGCAGTAACGGCGATCCCCGTGGTCGACACTATTAAGCGCACAGATGGATCGGTGGTGACGGGCACGGTTGATCGTTCAGATCTCGTCGCCGTGCAAACCCCACAAGCTTTCAACGCGGCATTGCTTCGCCAAGCCCATGCCGCCGGTTCCGACGCTACCGACGATGCCGGTTTGGTTGAAGCACTTGGAGCCACCGTCGTTGTTCCTGGCGACGTGAGAAACCTCAAACTCACCACGCCTGAAGATCTCATCGTCCTTGAAGCCTTCGCCGCCGAGTTTGACCTGTCCCCTGGATTTCAAGAGTTCGACGAGTCCGAAGATTCCCCGGCCCTAGCCGCAGCGCTCGCGTTAATCGATGCGACGTTCGACAAAAGGAAGGCCAACGCATGAGTGGAATCCCAGAATTTCGGGTTGGGCAGGGATTCGATATTCATCCCTTCAGTGACGATGCAACTCGTCCGCTGGTCCTAGGCGGCGTACTGATCGAAGGCTCTGCAGGGCTAGTTGGCCATTCCGACGCCGACGCAATTTGTCATGCCATTACCGATGCCCTCCTCGGCGC
>JAYUVJ010000165.1:0-2053 GCA_043754155.1 Acidimicrobiia bacterium | reverse complement strand
AGCTAACCCAGATCGATCTATCAATGGTTTACCAAGTTCACTTACCAACAAGGTGGATAGTTCAAAGAATTCTCAAATTCCCTCGAAAGCTTCACTCGTTTGGTTCAGTTTCTGAACCTTAGAAGGGAGTTTGGGGCTCAGCCATCTGAATTGGCCGAATCGACCTTGTGGTCAGGCGCTCGGTTGGCGATTTTGATAGGTTTTCATGTGTTCGCTTATTATATTTACACATATGATGTTCCCAACTGCTTCGTCACAAGAAGCTTGTCGTCGCCTGGAACACCGAAACGGCACCATTAGGACGGGACCGGTTTCATCCCGAGATCAATGCCAAGACCCTCGGTCAAAGGTGGCAATTCAGGCATCGAGCCCGAGCTTTGGAACCAGACAGGTTCAGGCGGTTAGCCCTTTGCTAGTACATCCACACAGCTACCTCTAGTACATTTGCACACCGAGGTGTAGTGCATTTGTCGTGATCGACCTTCTTCCTCGAGGCTTAACGACAACCGTCGAACGTGCTTGGGCGACCAAGTCCGTGGTGTTGCTTGAGGGTTTGCGTGCGACGGGAAAGTCCACGATCGCCAGAGCACTTGTTCCACCTCAGCAGTTCCGCACCCTTGCCGACGACAACGACCGCCAGCGGGCCGTCGACGATCTCAAAGGGTGGCTCGAATCGCTACCCCAGGGTGCCGTTCTCGATGAAGCGCAACTCGTCCCGAACCTGCAGCTGGGTATCAAGCAGATCGTGGATGCTCGAGGCGCTACTCCGTCGCAATTCCTGCTTACTGGTTCGGCTCGGCTCAATACCCGCGAACTCGGCGGATCTGATCCGTTGACCGGGCGGGTGAGGCGGCTTCGACTCTACCCGTTCAGCCAGTCAGAGATCGAGCGACAGCCACTTGACACCGTGACCGCAATGTTCGACGAAGACCCTCGGACGTGGTCAATCCCAAAGTGCGACCACAACGAGGTCATCCAGCGGGCAACCGGGGGGGGATTCCCAACAATGCGTTTATTGGATCCCTTTGATAGATCCGCCGAACTCGACTCCTATGTTCCGGATCTGTTCAGCGGCAACGTGCATTCCACCCGACGAGATGTCGAGCGACTCGTTCGGTTCTTCCGATGGCTCGTTGGACGGAGCGGCTCGATACGCAACGTCCGCCAATTCGCCGAAGCAACCGAACTCGCCCAAGACACCGTTCACGCCTACCTCGACGAGCTAGCCGAAGTTCACTTGATCGAATCGGTCCGCGGATTCCGGCCCGGACAGGATCACCGTGAAACGGAACGGGAACGAATTTTTGTGTCCGATCCTTCATTCGTAGGGGCATCGCTTCCGGTTGATCCAGCGTTACTCATGCAAAACAACGACGCGTTCGGCCGCCTGCTGGAAACCTTCGTTGCTACTGAGCTGATGCGCGTTCTGGGTTGGTCTGCCACTTCGGCGCAACTGTTTCATTGGCGCGAAAACGACCGCTACGAAGTAGACCTGGTGATCGAGCGCCGCGACGGTTCGCTTATTGGGATCGAAGTCAAAGCAGCCCGATCCGCCACCGAAGCACACACTGCTGGAATCCGCCGTTTCCGCGATCGCTACCAATCCCGATTCGCTCGCGGTTTTGTCTTCCATTCGGGAGACACCACGACCCGCTTCGACGATGGAATCTGGGCCCTGCCCTTCAGCGCCCTTTGGACGATAGGAACTCCCGTCTAACAACTGGCGCCAAACAGGGCACAGGTCCGTCGACGGAACCGGGAACGCAAAAGGCCGCCCGGAGGCGACCAATGCAAAACGATACGGGAGATCTAGTGCGTGTTCACGCAACCTATCCCGCACTGCTTCTGAGGCGTTGCAACAGCTTGGTGTGAGGAACGAACAACAGTGCGCAATAGCTTGCGCTTCACTGCACTAAACAGCGAGTAGGTCGCGGGCGCCGGTGTCTGATGACGGGTGGCGGAGCTTTGACATGGCCCGTGCTTCGATTTGGCGGATGCGCTCGCGGGTGAGGTTGAAGTGCTCGCCAACCTCTTCGAGCGTGCGGGGTTCGCC
>JAYUVJ010000164.1:0-3244 GCA_043754155.1 Acidimicrobiia bacterium | reverse complement strand
TGCTGTTCTTTTCCATCTTCGTAGTGCTGCTTTGGGTGGCTACCGACCGGGCCAGCTACATCATCGTAGGTACGCTGATGTTTTTCACTGGCGCGTTTCTTGCCTACAAATCCTTTGGACACGTACAGATCCGTGTACGCACGTGGGTTAACCCGTGGCCGACGGCTTCGGGCAAGGGCTTCCAAATTATCCAGTCTCTCTATGCGCTGGGATCGGGTGGCATCACCGGAACCGGCCTGGCTTTAGGTGATCCTGGGCGGATTCCCGCAAACTACAACGACTTCATTTTCTCTGCCTTCGGAGAAGAACTCGGGCTGGCGGGAACAACGGCAATTCTGGCCATGTTCTTTCTGCTTATAGGCACCGGATTACGCATTGCTCTGCGCGCTGAACAATCCTTCGACAAGCTGCTCGCTACGGGCCTCACCGCCATCATTGGCTTGCAGTCGTTCATCATCATCGGCGGCGTCACCCGACTTATCCCCCTCACCGGCGTCACGTTGCCGTTTGTTTCCTACGGTGGCTCATCGCTCGTGGTCAACTACGTGCTCCTTGCCCTACTGATGCGGATCAGTCACGACACCAACCTCAAAGTGGCCGGCACACTTCCCCTCAACCGTCGAGAAAAGCGACGTAATAAGCGCGCCGATAAACGGGACATCGAAACTGCTCGCGATCAAACCACAGTTCTGGGCAAAACCATCGGTCCTCAGCACCAAGTTGGTCAAGGATGAATCCACAGATCCGCAAATTTGGTCTGGCGCTGCTGGTGATGTTTGGCGCCCTCTTCGTGCAGCTGAACTATCTCCAAGTTGTACGTTCCGACAAACTGGCTAATGCGCCAGGCAACTCCCGTAACGCCATACGCGACTTCGGTAAACCCCGTGGCAAAATCGTTACGGCAGATGGTCGAGTGATCGCTGAATCGTACACAAACCCCCTAGCCAACTCAGAATATGAGAATCTTCGCCGCTACCCCGGTGGGTCTCTTTACGGCCACATCACCGGCTACTTCAGTTTCACCTACGGTTCCACGGGAATCGAACGGCAATACAACAGTGTGCTCGCCGGCCACACCACAGCGCTAACCATACGTTCACTTACTGATCTTCTTAAGTCAAAAACTGTAACCGCCGACGTGAAACTCACCATCAACGACGAACTCCAGCGGTTCGCAGCGCGTGCACTTCGCAAACGAGCGGGATCCATCGTGGTGACCGATCCCAGAGATGGAAGCATCCTGGCCGCCGTCTCCTACCCCCCTTATGATCCAAACCGCCTAGCCGGCACCAATTTCCCAGCCATACGAGCCGCATTCAACGAGCTCAACGCCGATCCAGCCAAACCCATGCTGGCCCGCAGTTACCGCGAACGCTACCCACCCGGATCCACCATGAAAGTCGTCACCACCGCAGCCGGGCTCGATACCAAAGTCGCTGGGCCCCAAACGCTTTACCCCGTGCTGCGAAGTTTGCCGTTGCGCTTCACCAAACGGCCCCTTCGCAACTTCGGTGGCGGAGCCTGCGGCGGTGAACTGGCCAGCGCTTTTCGTGTGTCCTGCAACACCTCCTTCGCGCAGCTTGGCTTGGACCTTGGTGGAGCAAAACTTGCTGCGGGCGCCAATGGATTCGGCTTCAACCGCAAACCACCACTCGACATCTCCCCCGGTGCCGCCGAATCCAATTTCCCGGCGCCCGACTACTTCATCCGCAATGACCCTCAATTAGCCCAGGCAGCGATCGGGCAGGGTCAAGTTAGCGCAACTACCTTGGAAATGGCCCTTGTCGCAGCAGGAATCGCCAACAAGGGCGTCATCAAGGCTCCACACTTCATGTCTGAGGTACGCGATAGCGAAGGCGCGGTTGTAGAGACCGCCTCCAACAACGACTGGCTCAAAGCCACATCACCAGAAACTGCTGAAGCAATCACCAAGATGATGGTCGATGTCGTCAACGCCGGAACCGGAACCCGAGCCGCCATTAAAGGGGTTCAGGTAGCCGCTAAAACGGGCACGGCGCAAACTGGCCGAGGCACGGCACACGCATGGACGATTGGCTTCGCTCCCGCCGACACTCCCCGCCTTGCCATTGCTGTGATCATCGAAAATCAACCCGACCAAGGTGCATCTACTGGCGGGAAAGTGGCTGCACCCATTGCCCGGGAAGTTCTTACCAAAGCGCTGGGAATTTTGAGGTGAACCTCAGCCCCGGCACGTACGCAAGCGACATCGTTACCTCCAAGGCAAGCCCTATAGCGCACCAGCGCCTGCACGGAACGTCTCCCGAAGCCCAATCACGACCTACGAACCGGTACAGGGCCACACCATTTCCCTACACGGCTCAGCCTGAGCCTTGTAGACCGCTACCCTGGGATACGTCATGACTGATGCGCAAGAACCCCCCTCTTCCCCCACGGATGCCGGTGCACCAAGCCCTGCGTCAAAACCAGCGATAAGCCCAGAACTCAACGCGTCGCTGACTCCCCCTCCAATGGTTTCTCCCAGCAACCTAGGTTCCCCCCCTTACGGTCTACCCACGAATGCAACGCCACCTCTTGTAAACGGCCGGTACGAAGTTCGTAACAAACTTCGAGAAACTGCCCTAGGTGCCGATTACCTCGCGAATGACACCCAACTGGATCGGTTGGTCATCTTTAAGGCACTTTCACCGGGCCTCACCTCGGACCGCGGGTTCATCGAACGATTCCGCGCACAAGCTCAATCGGCCGCAAACCTCACACACCCAGGTTTGGCTGCCGTATATGACTGGGGACGCGATCCGGTCGGAACCCCCGAACTCCCCGGGCCCCTCTACTACCTGATCGCGGAACGCGTACCCGGCCGAACCCTCAGTGAACTCGTCGGCTCCAACGGTGCCATGCCCGTCGACCGGATGCTCCACGTACTGGTGGGCGTTACCTCGGCCCTGGGCTACGCACACCGCGCTGATGTGCTCCACGGCGGATTGAATCCCGACACCATCTTCGTGAGCGCAACGGGCGTAGTAAAAGTTGCTGATCTCGGGCTCAACCTAGCGTTGGCCCCTTCCTGGCAACCGGGAGCCAAACCGGCGCAAAGCACCGTACAAAACAACACGGCTGGCTTTATCACTGAGCCGAGCGATGTTGCGTCCAAAAACGCTGCGGCGAACAAAGACGAGGGAAACAACGCTGAGGCGAACAAAGACGAAGCCGACAATCATGCGGCTATCGACATCGCTCTGTGGCGAGCCCCCGAACAATTCCG
>JAYUVJ010000163.1:0-13156 GCA_043754155.1 Acidimicrobiia bacterium | reverse complement strand
GGTGATGTTGGTGCTGCTGTGGTTGAGGCGTTCGCTGACGATTTTGATGTCGATGCCTGCTCGAAGCGCGAGTGTTGCCCAGGTGTGGCGGAGGCCGTGGAGGGTTAGCTCGGGGAGGGGATCGTCGCTGTGGTCTCGGTTGAAGTATTCCTGGTTGCGGCGGAACTCCAGGCTGAACCGTTCGGGGTGATAAGGCGAACCGTCGGGGCGGCAGAACACGAGGTCTTGGCTTTTGAAGCCTTCGCCAACGAGAAGGCGTTCTTCGTTTTGCGTAGCCCTATGTGCGCGTAGCATTGCGACCGTGCCGGTATCAAGGCGGATCATGTGACCGCGTTTCGTCTTCGGTAGTTCCTTGATGATGACTCGATGGTCGATCGAGGTGACTTGATGGCCAATGGATGCAAAGGCGGCGTTCAGATCAACGTCGGCCCAACGGAGACCCAGCGCTTCTCCTCGTCGGCAACCGCTCGTCGCTAGAAAGATCCACGCAGGCAAGTATCGATTCTCGGCGGCGAATTGCAGGAACGCTTTTAGCTGTTCGGCCGTCCACACTTTCACTTTTGGCGACTTGGCTGAAGTGGTCGACGGAGGGGTCGCGGCATCGGCAACGTTACGTACCACTCGGCTCCAGCGCAACGCGTCCTTCAGTGCTGCGTGAATGATGGTGTGGATGTAGCGAACGGTCCGTGGCGCGAGACCGGGGTGGGTTTCGTTTGAGTAGCTCTTTGGTGCGCCTCGGCGAAGGAGTGCTGAAACGGCGAACCGTGTCATCTCGCCAGCTTCGACGGGGAACTCTTCTCGCAGCGTCGCCGCAATCGTTTCGTGGGTGAGGTTCTCCGCTCGTAAGGCCGTCGCCCGTTGGTGCAATGCTTCGGGATGGCGTTGCGGAACCCCGGGCCGTTTTCGATCCGATTCAAGCAGGCGTCGGTACAGCTGATTCAAATCAACCGGCGAAAGCTGTTGGAGCGGGATCACGCCGATCCACGGCAACACATGTAAGCGCACATAGCGATCGTAGGAATGCCACGTCGACTCTTCGAGCACTGGCGGCTTGCGTGACGGGAGCCATTCGTCATTGAAGAACTCGGCAACGGTTTGGCGCTCGGCTTTTACGTAGCTTCCGGTTTGAATCGAAGCGAGCGCCGCTACTCGGGCGTCTTCGGCTTCGCGTTGGGTCTTGTATCCGCCCTTGGTGTGCTGCTTGCGGTTACCGAGATGATCGGTGACATAGAGGTAGTACGTGTACGTGTCACCGCGACGTTTCACGTTCGGCTTCGAGTTGCCACGCTTGCGAACTGGCGTCGTCTCTACCTCAGTCATCGTCTATCCCTGCTTCGCCTTAGCGCTTGGGTCCTTCTTCGGTTGTCGCGTTGCCTCGGTGGACTCTTCGTCGTCGGGGTTCTGAATCGTCGTGAGATCTTCAAGGAAGGCCAGCACGCGGGACAGGCCGTTCTTTGTTTCTTCCAACGCACCAAAGTGTTTGAGTACGGCCATCTCCGCTCGTAATCGTGCCAGCGACTCGACGATAGGGGAAAGATCAGGCGCTGAGCGTCGTTGGCTCACGAGTTTGCCGGTTGCTTCCTCGACTCGCACGACGACGCTTGAGCCCCAGCCGAGTAGCTCATTGGCCCAAATCTCGAAACCTTCCGATGAGCCGATGAGTGCTTCGATCATGACTTGTGGTGAGGCACCGCCGGGGGCGTCGGGTGTTCGCACCGAGGAGTGCTCGTCACCGGGGAATGGTGTGAACCAGAAGCTAACGGGCACGCTGAACGCTCGGGAGAGGGCAACGATCTCGTCGGCGCTGAATTGTCGAATGCGTTTGCCATCAATGGAGCGCTCGACGATCGAGAACGTGGCGGCGGACCATTTCATCCCGAGGAACGGCTCTAACTCTTCGGCGGCTTGTTCTTGGGTCCAGCCTCGAAGTTCGCGGGCATCGGTGATGCGACGGGCTACGAGCTGGTTGGGGGTCCAGGCTTCTCGTTCGTCGTCTCGGTTTCGCCTTCGCATAACTGCTCTCCTTGGGAATTGGGACTGTCTCAACTATCGGACAGGTGAACCGGTATGTCTGCTGGACACTCTCCGTATCGATGAGTACTCTACATTCTTGTAAAGTACTTTACAAGCCTTAGGAGCGTGGAATTGTGACGATTGATGATCTCCCAGACTTCCTCACCATCGAAGAAACGGCCCACGTTCTTCGTATCGGTCGCGGCCAAGCCTACGAACTAGCTCGCATCTGGCGCGTGACCGGCGGAGTGAAAGGGATTCCCAACGTCTCGTTTGGTTCCAAAACGAAACGAGTACCGAAGACGGCGATTCTCGCGTTTCTCGAATCGGGACGCCAAGCATCATGAGCAGCGGTTCGGCGAAGGCTGTTGGTTTGTCGATGGTGATCGATGGCCGTTGCAGTGCATTACGCCGTGAAGTTGGCCCGGCAGCGTGGGTGGTGCTTGAAGAGCTGCTGACCGGTGCGACGGTAGATGGTGAGACGCGCTGTGCCGTGAGCCGCACAACGGTTCGTGGGCTGGCGAAGGAGACGGCGTTGTCGAAGGATACGGTGAGCCGGGTCGCTTCAGCGTTTGCGTGCGGCCAAGGTGGTACGCATCGAACGTGAGCAGCATGACGACTCGGGCCGGTTCGTTTCGGTTCGCTACATGGTTGATATGGCTGCCGTGCCGATGGTTGTTTCGGCTTTGGTTGACGGTGCGACTCGTGCTCCGATCGCGCCTCCCGTTGTCGCGCCGGTTTCTCGCCCGGTGAAATCTTCGGTGGTTTCGTCGCCGAGTGCACAGGTAGGTTCCGGGCGGGCGGCTCAGCAATCGATGTTCGGCGACTGATCGACTCTGTTGTTTCGATCAGAGGTTTCTTTGGTAGCGGACTTCGAGCGGGTTGTCGCCAACGGTTAATGGTGCTTGGGCTCCATCTGCTCGCCAGCCGTGACGTTCGTAGAAGCGCCGAGCGCGGCCGTTGTCCTTCAGGACCCACAGTCTCGCCGTAGGCCATTCGTCATCGATAAGCGCGCTGAGTGTCGCGTTCATCAACTCATTCGCTATTTGGGAGCCCCAATGACCAGGATGCACGTAGAACCCGTAAATTTCGCCGATCGTTCCCGGCTTAGCGAGCTCGCCAATCTCCATCGTCTTGTCGTCACCCGTTGCGATTCGGTAGGGACCAAAGGTCGAGTAGCCAACGACACTCGAAGGCTCCTCCGCGTTGGTTTGATCGTCAAACACAAGGACGCGCCGAGAACCGAGGTGTTGTTCAAGGATCTTCGACCATCGCGCCTCGTTTTCCTCGACCGACAACGACGCCAAGTATTCCGAATCAACGATGCTTGCGTAGCCCTGTTGCCAGCCACTAACACCCACGGTCGCCAAGTCGTGTTCGTCACCACTTCGTACTTCTCTCACCGACATGAAACCATCGTGACACTGCGGACACCAAAAACAGTCGTGAATTTTGAGATTGCAACCTTCCTGGCCTTCGGCCTTGGAAACAGCAGCAACCAATACGTCCGATTTGAGTTCACAGACTTGCATCAACAATGCCAGCGATCGGCAACAACCTGTCTGCGGCGACAAATGTTTGAACCTGCCTGTCGCAAATTGCCTTTGCGTTTGCTCGTTACGAGAGTGAGTGGCTGTCTGTACGAGCCGGTCGCGTGCTCTTCGCTGCCGTGATCTAAGCGATGCCACTACGGTCATCATTCGGTCGTCGCTTGCACTCTGGGGCGGTCCGAAAGCCAGAAATGTGGGCTGGTTGACATCGTAGCTTGGGCGCCAATCGAAATCTTGTCAAAACTATACTGAAACGGTAGAATGTTGCCATGACCTACCTCCGAACTTTGATGGATGCTGCCGCTCTGCAGCGTGGGTTCGTCACTCCCGAGAATGCTCGTGACTTGGGGGTGCCTCCCGTGGAGCTGCCGAAGTTGGCGGCGAGAGGTGCCCTCGACCATTGTTCGTACGGTCTTTACAGGGTTGCTGGGTATCCGTCGCAAGTGTGGGACGAGTTGGTTCAGGCGGTGCTTTGGGCTGGTGGCGGTCACATCTCGCACGAATCGGCTCTTGGCTTATGGGAACTCGCCGACGTCAATCCTCGGCTGATCAACGTGACCGTACCGCGCCGGATTCGCCGGGTCGGAGGTTCGCTGTACCGGCTCTGGATTGCTGAACTTCCGCAGGGTGACGTTGATGAGCATTTGGGCGTTCCGGTTACAACGCCGTTGCGTTCAGTCACTGATGCAGCAAAGGCCGGGACCGATCCGAGGCTTGTCCGTCAGGCTTTAGGGAATGTGCTTCGGCTAGGTTTTGCTAGCGAACGTGATGTCGAGAAGGCGCGTGCCGATCTTTACGAAATGGCATCCGTATGAAAGGTCGAGATCGTCCCGCCGGAAACATTCAGGGCCTGGAACGGTGGCTTACCGATTGGGCGGCCGAGCAATCGTTGACCGCCGGTCGGCTGCGCCGTCGAGTTGGAATGATCGCCATCGCGGCAATGATCGACGACCTAAACAAACCGGAACCACGATTGATATTCAAAGGTGGCGCAGCCTTCGAATTCCGCTTTGGCGACAAAGCAAGAACGTCTTCGGACACTGATGCGATCTTCCCTGGGAATCTCGACGACGCCATCGTGCTCCTGACGGGCGCTATCGAAACAGGATGGGTTCTCCGGTCGCCTTATCGATGACGGTCCTTTCGAAGTGCCCGGCGTGCCCATCTCGCCACGCAGAGCTACCGCTAAGCTCACTTACAAAGGGAAGGAATTCATAAGCGTGCCTATCGAAGTGGCGGCGCCGGAAGGTCGCTCGCTGGATCACATCAATGTTGTTGAAGTCCGGCCGCTTCATGAACTCGGCATCGAAGGGCCATCGACCGTGGCAGTGCTCGCTCCGCCGTATCAAATTGCGCAGAAGCTCCACGCTTGTACGGCGGTCGCGTCGGATGGCCGCCTAAACGATCGTGTGCACGACCTAGCCGACTTAATCATGCTCGATGAGCTCACCAAATTTTCCTCGCCGAAACCCATGCAGCGTGCGTAGAAGTGTTCAACCTTCGCAACATGCACGCATGGCCACCAACACTGACGGTGTGGCCGCATTGGCCAGCAATCTGGGACGAAATCGTTTGGTCGATTCGTTTCCCATAACCGACGTAGACGAAGCCTCCTCCAAAGTCGAATCATTAATCAGCCGGATACTTGCGGCCCTGCCACCGGCGGTTGACGACAACCGCTGAAAATATGTCACATCGAGTAGCCCGGGACGACCGAGCTTCATCCCGTCAGCGCCCGGGGTGGGTGCGTCCCGGTGACCCAAATGGGGCTCTCTGCGATCGCCAGGGTGAGGGAACCCAGGGTGCAGTTCGTAAGAAGTCGTAGGATCACTCAACAGACCTTGCGACGATCGAAAGAGCATTGATGGCGAAGAAGAATGAGAGTCCGGCGATGGAGCTTGTCGGTGTCGTGGCTTTAGCGCCCTGGTGGGTTGGTACTTCTATGGCGGTCGCCTCGTACTTTGGGTTGCATCACTTTGCGCAACAACCGTTGGACTTCAAACCTGGTCAAGTGAAGGGGGTGCTTACCCAGACACTTTGGCATACTACGGCAACCGTCGGGCAATGGCTGTTGCCGATGCTTTTTGTGATGGCCGCAATCCAGTCGCTCATTGCTCGTCGCCGGCGCCGCCGGTTAATTGAAAGCGTTGGTGGAGACAATCCTGCTGAAGTCGTGAATGCCTTGAGTTGGCGGGATTTCGAAGTGCTCGTCGGGGAGGCATATCGGCTTCGGGGCTACTCCGTTCGGGAGAACGGCGGTGGGGGTGCGGACGGCGGTGTTGATCTCGTTTTGACTAAGGGCACTGAAACGACGTTGGTTCAGTGCAAGCAATGGCGAGCGCAAACGGTTGGGGTGAAGATCGTCCGAGAGTTGTTCGGCGTCATGAGTGCACACGGCGCTGCCTCTTGTGAGGTTGTCACCTCAGGGCAGTTCACTGCTGATGCGAAAGAGTTTGCCTCAGGTCGGAACGTCGAGTTGATCGATGGAGCTGCCCTCTTGCAGATGATTTCTGTTGCGAAACTTGCACGTTCAGCCGGGAGCAGCTCATCGATCTACGCTGTGTCGCCCTCAGAACTCGGGCTGCCGGTTGCAAAAGCTCAGCTTCCCGCGTGCCCGCTGTGTTCGCGGGAAATGATCAAACGCACGGCCAAGAAGGGCGCGACTGTTGGCCAGGTATTTTGGGGATGCACGAGCTACCCAAGATGTCGCGGCACTCGGCCGAATTGAGGTTGAGGGATTCCGCACCATGCCTTGGCTACGAGTCTACGGTGAGGCGGGCGCATCACGTAACTTTTGCACGTGTTGTTTCAACGTTCGAGGTCAGATCCAAGGACAGTGACCAGATTGAAGCTCATGACCACACGCTCCGGACTGATCTGCGAAGTTCGAAACTCATCAGGCGATCTGGGGAAGGGCGCTAGGCGCCTAAGGTGCCCTGTATTGGATCAAAGTCCGTATTTTCTACTACCCACTTGGTTATTCTCGGGGCGACCCAAAACGAGTAAATGCCTAAGGTGAGAATGATGAGTACAAGCCATTTGATCCAATTACCAAAAAGGGTCATGCCCGTTCCGACGAAGCCAAGCCTTCGGCCATTTATGTATGTGTGCTTTGCTTTCCAGCGTTGTCGTCGCACAACAGCAAACGGCAAGGCGATTTCCAAAGAGAAGACTTTGATGTGAAGTGCGAGGATTGCGTTTCCCAAGTACGTCCCGGCGCCGCCGTCGAACCTAAACGCCTTTGTCCACGTTCTCGCCTTCGTTGCTGGCTAGCAGATATAGCTTTTAAGTAAAGCTAGTTCCCTCGGTACTTAGATTTTCCAACCGCATACCAATCGTTTAGTGGCCGTCGAGTCATTCTCCTTTACCGAACGGGAATGAGTGACCCTGCCCTCTCGCTCAATCCATTTTCCGGTCGGCGTCGGACGCCACCCAAAGTCGTTGTGCTGAAGGAAACGATTCGGCTCAACCAGTCGCGACTTTTGCGAGTGGAAGATGTCGGCGGGGAGTCCGTGTTTGAGGCGCCAGAGGATTCGCATAGGGCGATTGCCCGTGTGGCTGACGTAGGTTGCTGGTCCGGCGTAGAGGTATGGGGGTGCGCCGAGGTCGCCGTCGGGTTCTTTGCTTTCGCGGAAGAAGAGGTGAACGGTCCAGCCTTCTTGGGCGTGGTTGATGTAGCGCTGGCCGGTGGGGCTATCGGTTGCGGTGGCGTTTTGTGATTCCCATTGGAACAGGGTTGGGCTGATGGCACGGTCTGCGTACATAGTTGTTGGCGAGAAGTGTTTTTCGGTTTTGCGGAGGTTGAGCCAGAAGACGTGGGCTTGTTCGTCTTCGACTCGTTTGACTCCTGAGCGTCGTGATGCGACGGGGTTGGGTACGCCGAATCCTGCGAGTAGTTCGGCGAGCGCGTAGCGGGCGTGAACGTGAAGTGGTGAAGCGCCGGTCGGATTGAGTGGCTTTGTTACGCGGGTGCGGTTCTCCTGGACGATGCCAAGTACTTGCAGGATTTCTTCGCGTCGGCTGGGGTTGGCCCAGAGGTCGGTGAGTCGCTGGTTGATGTTGGTGATTGGGTCGTCCCATCCCCAGAGCAGGAAGTGGGTCATTGAAAGTAAGCGCGCATTGCGACCGGTGAAGTCGCTTGCCAGGGGAGCGGACCGCTCGTTGAGGAGCTTCGTTATGAAGTTGAGGCGTTCAGGATCGTCAAGGTGGAGCATCCGCCCGATAGAGCCGTCGAGCTTTTTGTCGTCGTTTCCAGCGGGTCTGGTATCGAGTCCGGCGGCTCGTTGGAGTTGGGTCCATCCGCCTCGCCTGGTGCGGTAGATATCGTCGATTTGGAGGCCGGTTTCGTTGAGGAAATCGTTGAGGGTGCAGTTGCCGATTCTTCGGAGTTCTTCGGTAAGTCCTTTCCAGTCGATTCGTTACGCAGCACGATGTCACCTGCTACTCGGTCGAGGGAGAGGTGACATCCTGCGGGCAGGGTGGGGAATCCGTTTTCGACTTCTCGTGCGAGCATGCGCCTGGTGATGCCGGTCAGGGATCGGTAGCGGAGATCGAATCGAAATGCCTGGTGCTGGTGGCCAAGGAAGTCGAGCACGGTGAGGCATGGTTTGTCGTCGGCGAGGCGGAGGCCACGTCCGAGTTGTTGCAGAAAGATCGTGGCGCTTTCGGTGGGTCGTAGGAACAACACGGTGTCGATCTCGGGGATGTCGACGCCTTCGTTGAACAGGTCGACGGTGAAGACAACGTTGATTTCGCGAGCCCGCAGTTTTTGAAGCGACGATTGGCGCTCAAAGGAGGTGCTGGCGGAGGTGACCGCCACGGCGGGGATGCCTGCTTCGTTGAATTTGGTGGCCATGTAGTTGGCGTGTTCGATGCTGACGCAGAATCAGATTGCGCGCATACGACTGATAGATGTAATTTTGTCTTGGAGAGTTTGGAGGATGATGCGGACTCGCATGTCGTGCCCGGTGTATACGTTGGTGAGCTCCGCTGGCGCGTAGCCCGTTCCGCGTTTCCATTGCATCGAGGTGAGGTTCGTTCCGTCGTGCACGCCAAAGTATTGAAAGGGTGCGAGTAGATTTCGTTCGAGTGCTTCCCACAGTCGCAGCTCAACGGCGATGCGTCCATCGAACCAGTGAAGGATGTCTTGACCGTCGGCACGTTCTGGTGTTGCGGTGAGACCGAGAAGAACTTTTGGTTTCAGATGGTTGAGTAAGCGCGCATAGGTTCTCGTTTCTGGTCCGGCATGGTGGAATTCGTCGACGATCACCATGTCGAACAGAGCCGGGTCGAGTTCGTCGAGATTGAGTTTGGCAAGCGATTGCACCGAGGCAAATACGTGTCGCCATTCGCTGGGCCGTTCACCAGCAACGAATCGTTCGCCGAAGGATCCGTTTCGGAGGATGTGTCGAGACGTCGATTGGCTTTGCACGAGTATTTCGTCGCGATGAGCAACGAACAGGAGCGTTTGTATGTCGTCTGCTTCTCGAAGCCGTCGGTAATCGAGGCCCGCCACGACGGTTTTGCCTGTGCCGGTGGCCATGACGACGAGGTTTCGGTATCGGCCATGCAGGGAACGTTCAGCGGCGAGGGATTCGAGGATTTCGCTTTGGTAGCCAAAGGGTCTGACGTCGAGGGTGGTGAGTTCAATCGGTAGATCGGTGATGCCGCCCCGTTCGATTGTTAAGGCATCGTCGAGTCGTGCGCGTTGCTCTGCATCTTGGGGGTCATAGGTTTCGAATGCTGGGTCTTCCCAGTACTCATCGAACGTTGCCCGGAACGTATCGATGAGGTGCCCGATCGATCGCGGACAATCGGACGTTCCATTCCAACCCGTCGAGCAGTGCCGACTTGGAAAGGTTTGATGATCCTACGTACGCAGTTGAATACCCGGTGTTGCGATGGAAGAGCCATGCCTTGGCGTGGAGCCGGGTCATTTTGGTTTCGTAGGAGATTTTGACTTCGGCACCAAGTTCGACGAGACGATCAAGTGCCCGTCGTTCGGTCGCGCCAATGTAGGTAGTGGTGATTACTCGCAGCACAGGACCGGGTTGGCGGCTTGCCCGTCGGGTGGTGAGTTCCGCGAGCTGCTCCTCGATAACTCGCAAGCCGTGCCATTTCACGAAGGCGCACAACAGATCGACGCGGTCGGCTGAGGCGAGTTCTCGTTGAACCTCTGATCCGATCCTTGGTTGTTCACGTCCGTTGACCAGTAGCGCACTTGTCGACAACGGAACCTTTGGGCGAGTCTTCGCCAGTGGTATTCCGGGCGCACCGATTCGTTCAAGGATTTCGTTTAGTTGCTCGGTCGATGCAAGATCGCTGCCATCGACACTGTTCGGAGCTGCATCAACAATGGCAAGCGCAATGCGGTTCGTGAGTTCGACCTGACGAGTCACGAGATCACGGTCGTCACCCCGTGCTGTTGTCGGGAGCGAACGCAGCGCTCGCTGGGTCAGTCGGCCGATGTGTCGAGCAAGCGCTACATCAGCGTCAGCGGGATCAAGCTGCTCTCGAAGCACAAGGTCGGAATCGACCGGCACCAACCGTGCTTCGATACCAGTGGTGATCAACTCTTCGTAAACGCCGGGAGGTAGTTCTCGCACCGCTCGACTCTAGGCCGGGGTCTCACTTCAGACCAGTGATCGACTGCCGCTCGGTCGTTGCGAATCCTCGGTATCCGCTTGCGGCGAGTCTTGCCCAAAGGTTACAGTTGTTGCAGATAAGGAGTCATCATGTCGAAGTCGAGCGTTTTGAGTAAAGCAGTGCGTATCGATCCGGAGGTTGAGGATCGTGAGACGGCAGCGAGGATTTCCGATGCTGGGCTTGCGGGTGGGAATGGGCAGACATCGATTCGGTTTCCTGATGGGACGGTTGTGCCGTTGAGCGCGTCGCTGTTGAAGGTGCTTCGGGCTTCAGCGGAAGAACTTGCTGAAGGACACGCGGTCACGGTCATGTCTTCAGAGGTGGCGCTCACTCCGGCTGAGGCAGCGGACCTTCTCGGCTTGTCGCGACCGTTCGTAGTTCGGTTGCTCGATGATGGTTCGATTCCGTCACAACTTCTGCCGCAGAGTCGGCATCGAAAGGTGTTGTTGAGCGACGTGATCGCGTTTCAGGAGCAACGTGCGAGGAAGCGTGCCGGGCGACAGCGAATCATGGAGATTGTGGAAGAGAACGATCTTCCGTACTGATAGTGGTCCAGTCACGACGTCTGGAAGAAGCGAGGGCTCAACACCGTGCGGTGTTGCCCTCGACTCGTTCACGGAACTGGTGGCATGCAAGCAGAGGCGCCCAGAACACTCGTCCGTACCTTAACGGAAACCGTTCTTTGCGTGTCGTTAAGCGAGTTGTTCGATGTAGGTGTGGTCGGCCACGGTGACGCGTATTTCAACGTGGCCGTTAAGGGCTCTTGCGTAGTCGACAAGGGTGCCAATCTCGATAGTGGCAATGTTGGCCCCTTCGATGCTGGACACGCGTGATTGGCTGCGGCCCCAGTTACGGGCAACATCGGTTTGGGTGAGCGCGGCTGCGTTGCGCAGCTCTGTGAGCGATGTGACGAGTTGTTGCTCTTTTCGAAGTTCGGCTGTTCGCTCTGCCACACGTTCGGCGAAGTTTTCTATCCGAGGGTGCGTGAGCGGCGCATTAACTGTGCCTTGGTCGAGGTCTTTGAGCCAGTCTTCAGGTTCGAGATTTGTCATCAGGGTTCACCTTTTCGGTGGGTTGTTTGCGAGGTAGTGCGTAGTGATGGCATCGGCGACCGGAACGTGTGTGTCATACCAATCGGCTTGCTTCGTTCGGGCCCAAAGGGCTTTATCTCCAGCGACAAGCACCAGCAACATCTTGTCGTCGTTGACAAAGCACGTGAGGATTCGCAGCACCAAGTCGTTTGGCTTCGCTGGGAACAGGACTCGGACTTCGGACATATCTGGGTAGTGCGAACTGATTTGGATTCGGTGGCGGACGAGATCGAGTTGTGCGCCGCGACCGTGCTCAAGGAGGTATTCGATTGCGGAGCGGACTTCGGTTGCGGCGTCGTCGGGGAGACCTTGGAGCCACAGTTCAAAGTTTGGGTTGTCCCAGCGATCCACAACATGAGATTATCATACCGAACAGATATCCGCTCGGCAAGATATTGTCCGTGGGACTCGCGATACAAACGCCCGACACGTTTGAGGGTTTGGTCGGTGTACTTACACTTTCAAAAAGCGCACTTAGTCGGTACGTGGAGGAGTGAACCGGCAGCGGGGGTGTCGTTCTGCAAGCAAACTGCAAGCAATGGATCCAGGAACGGCCCGGAAGCGTCCGGAACGGAGCGGCAGAGTGAAATACGAAAAGCCAGGTCAAAGCACATTTTCTTCCGCTTGGCTCCCCTCGACGACACTCGAAATACCACCTAAAGTGGTTGTTCAAGTCCCCCCTTCGACACACATATTTCCCCTGGTCAGAGGGTTGTAGGCCTGTAAATGTCGGGTGGGGGACTGCATGCTTGCAGGTCGGTTTGGGTGTGTGACGAGGGGTTTTGTGGGGTGTCGGGTGCGTTAGTTGCCTTACCACCCTCGATTTTGTAGCTTGCAAAAGTGCCAGGTCACGGACTTGTTCTTCTTGAGGGGTGTCGCCGTGCAAGCAAATTGCAAGCAATGGATTTGGCCGACGGTGTGGCAGAGCTCGCCCGAGGATTTTCTTTGACGGCGAAGCGCCGCTGTCGGCAAGGGGTGAAGTGATCCCTGGATGCCTTACGGGAGTCCGGCTTGTCGAGAAGCGCTATGAGGTTTCGTTTTGGCTTGTGACGCGTGCGGACCTCCGTGATGAGTTGTTTGTATTCGTCGGGTTTGCCGGTGGCGGTGTACAGCGCTTTGAGGTGTGCGAGCTGACGAACCGCTTTGGCGTAGGCGTCGTTTTTCTTGAGTCCGATTGTTAATTCGAGTTCCCGTAGGTAAATCGGAATGGCATCCGTCGGGGTGCTGTGATTCGCGTGCGGCCGCAAGACGAAGCCAGACCCGTTCTGTGACACCGCCTTGTTTTGCTGCGTACCAGGTTTGGTCTGGTTGATCGTCGAGCAGGTAGGCCTCGGCAAGTTTTTGGCTGAAACTCGCGTCACGAAAACCCCAGGAATAGGTGCTTCTGCAGTTGGGCGTGGCGGGTTTGCGAGCGCTTCTCGGAGGGTTTCGAAAGTTTCCTCTCGGTCAGCGTTCCAGGAGCCAGTTGCCAGTGCTATTCGCCGGACTCGTTCGAAACCGTCGAGCGATGGTTGAGGAAGGTATGCGTCTTTAGCAAGTTGGAGTGCTTCGGTGTTGCGTTTAGCGGAAAGGTGAAGCTCAATTGCGTATTCGAATTAGTTGCGAATCTCGGTTAACACCATGCGTGTGCATACCTTTGTTGAGCCATTCGAGTGCTTCGATCGGTCGGTTTGCTTCACTCAGCCTGGTGGCGATGCGCAAGTACTGGTAAGGCGAGGTGAGGTCATGGGCGAGCACGCTGATCACGTCGTCGACGGTGCCGGTGAATTAGGCGAACCGCTCAGCCAGATTTCGGATAGCGAATTTCATGCTGGCTTCCGGAGATTGAGCGAGTTGACGCTCGATGCACTCACCAAT
>JAYUVJ010000162.1:0-2350 GCA_043754155.1 Acidimicrobiia bacterium | reverse complement strand
CCGGTTGATCCGGTTGAACCGATCGAGCCGAATGAGGCACCCGACCGGAGCGCACAAACTACACAGGAGGTATCGAAGGGGCACGTTGTGGTGGTGGGCAGCATTAATTCCGACATTGTGGTGCGCGCTCCCCGTCATCCAGCACCGGGGGAGACGTTGCTTGGAAGTGGGTTGGCGAGGTTTGGGGGCGGAAAAGGCGCTAACCAAGCGGTAGCTGCCGCTCGAGCAGGGGCGAAAGTCTCCATGATCGGGCGAATTGGTGCTGATGCGGTAGGCCTCGAACTACGGGATCAGCTCGCCACCGATGGTATCAATGTGGGGTTTGTGAAGACCTGCAAACACGACCCCACCGGTACTGCGCTGATTGTGGTCTCCGACGCCGGAGAGAACACCATCGTGGTAGTGCCGGGAGCCAACGGAACCTTGAGGGACTTGCACGTTGGCGATGCCATTGATGCTGGACTGTTTTCCTCAGCCCAGGTAGTGCTGGCGCAGCTCGAGGTTCCACTGCCAGCCGTTACACGGGCTTTTCTTGCCGCACGCAAGATCGATGCAGTCACCATCTTGAATCTTGCGCCTGCTCCAACTGAGGCTCTGCCTGACGAGCTGCTTGACGTCATTGACATACTGATTGCTAACGAGACCGAAGCCAAACTTTTCGACGCTCTTCATGATCCGATGCAAACTTCGCACATCGTACGTATACGTACTGAGGGGCCAAAGGGGAGTTTGGTTCAGTTCCCCGATGGAAGGAGCGTGTACTGTCCAGCATTTGCGGTAACGGTCGTGGATTCAACCGCAGCCGGGGATGCCTTTGTCGGCGCGTTCGCGGCAGCGATTGCCATCGGCGCAACCTACGACTCTGCACTGAAGCGAGGCAGTGCAGCAGGCGCACTCGCTTGCAAAGTGGCCGGGGCGCAGCCGTCACTCCCGACTGTTGATGCCATCAATACCCTGTTGGATACTCGTCTTTGATGGCTTCTTTGTGGCTACTCAGCCCAAGAGGGTTTGCGTTTTTGGGCGAAGGCGGCCATTCCCTCGGCGGCCTCGGTACTGGCAAATAGCTGGCCGGACAGCGTGGCCATAACAGCAAAGGCTTCGGTTTGTGTAGGAATCGAACGGACCTCGCGGAGAAGTTTTTTGGTGGCGGCAATCGCTGCGGGACCGCCAAGGAGAAGTCGGCCAACCAATTCGTTTGTCATTGCTTCAACTTGGTCTATCGGCACACAGCGATTGATCAGTCCAACCCGAAGCGCCTCTGCGGCATCAATGCGTTCACCGGTAAGAAACAGCTCTGCTGCGTCTGCATGGCGTAAGCGGGGGAGGCACACAACACTGATGATGGCCGGGGCTACGCCAATACGCACTTCGGTGAATCCAAACATGGCAGTGTCGGGGGCAATCACGATGTCGCAACTGCAGGCAAGGCCGAGACCCCCTGCAAGTGCGCTGCCATTGAGCTTGGCCACGACCGGTTTTGGAGAGGCTTGAATTTCCTCAAAGATATGCACGAACTCTGGCGGGCCTTCGGAATTGGCGTTCGCTGAGAGGCGTTCTTTCAAATCGGCACCAGCACAAAACACCGTTCCCGTTCCTGTAAACACAATCACCCGAGCGGAGGAATCGGCAACGGCGGCGCGGAGGGAAGCCAAAATGCTTGCGACCATTTCTTGCGATAACGCGTTGCGATTTGCCGGACGATTCAACGTAATGGTGGCTACACCTCCCACCACCTCCAGAAGTGTTGCAGGTTCGGTCGCGGTGGCCAGTTCAGAAGACATGGCTTGATTCTTAGCGGGCTTTAGATCTCAAGCAATTCATGGAGCGAATTGATCACAGCCAGCGAGGGCAGGCGACGTTGCACATGCGAGAAATCCTGCAGGGCACTAACTGGACCAGGAATCGCAATACAGTGCATTCCAGCTCCCTTGGTCCTGTTCGCCAACGCGAAACGAAAACCTTTACCTCGATTGTCACGCTCGGACGTCGAGCAGGAGCTTGCCGGTCACGGACCGGTCGAGAATGCGACGATGGGCAGCCGCGGCGCTGGAAAGGGGAAGAACTGCATCAATATCTACGGTGAGCGAGCCATTAGCCAACCCAGCAAACAATGCGGCAAAGGCTGCCGCAGTGTCGACCTCACGCAAGCCGGTGTAACCAATCATGGTGACACCCTTTCGATATAACGTGCGCATATCAAGACCTACTTCGGCACCCGCTGAGGTTCCGTAGTTCACGTACCGCGAATCAAGCGCCAACGCGTCGATGCCCGCTCGCACAAAATCACCAGCGACACCATCAATGATTACCGTTGGAGCTTCACCCTCAAGGGCGGCAACCAGATCTGAGC
>JAYUVJ010000161.1:0-5221 GCA_043754155.1 Acidimicrobiia bacterium | reverse complement strand
AGAGACAGATGGGTTCAGACGGCTTCGTCAAGTTCGAACATTGTGCTGAGCGACAGCTTGCCTACCTGTGTTCTGAACCGGGAGAGGTCAAGCGAACGAATCTGCTCAGCTTGGGCTTTGGAATCAAAATCCAACCCTGATTCTGAAGCTGCAATGAAGGTTTGAAAAGGAAGAACTCGGGAAGTCTTTGTAGTGGCGGGACGACCGTTAAGACCCCGCGGCCGAGGTGGGTTGCTCGGTTGTTGGCTCCGTCGTTTGAGACCAAGACTGCGGGGCGAAGCTTGTCTGCCTTACTTCCGCGAGGGGGCTCTAGCGCGCACCGCCGTAAATATTCCTCACTCGAAAGAGATGCATGTTCGAAAGCGAGGTAAGGGCGAGACGTTGCAACGAAGTCAACCATCGATCTGCTCCACCAGGACCAAGGCTCACAATCGAAAGCCGATTTGCACTGTGTCGGCGTAGACACGTTTACGCTCGCGCTGTCCTACGAGGTTGATCCGCTCAACGTCGCATGACCAAGCCGATCCGTAAGCTAACGGATTTGTTTCAGCCCACCAAACCGCAGGCCAACTGCCCCTGGATTACAAAGACCGCGCCGTAAATGGCCCACTCAGTCGGCCCATAATTGTCGGGTGATTTTCCCGGCCTGAGGATACGTGACTCCTGACTCATGAGGTGGGCGTGAGCGAAGGTCGTGAAAACGGGGTTGAACACTCGTGTTACAGTCTCCGGGCTCGGAAAGACGCAACCGCATTTTTCCAACACTTCAGCTGTATCGGTTTCAATCGGTAGTGCAACACAGTCGAAGTCCGCACACGCCCGCCGGCTTACCGGTGGGAACGGTGTGGCAATCCCAGAGTACGCCTCGCAGGTCTCTGACCGGCGGGGCGTTTGCGTGCCGGAAGAGTTGTCAAGTCAGCAACTTCAGCAAGCAAGCTCGGGGCGCTCCGAAAAACAGTACCTGAAGCTTCAAATCTGCATTTTGTAACACTCAGTACGCCAGACACATCGGGTACTGCACACACTTACGCCCTCCACGAATTTTGAGAGACGAACATGGCCAATAAAGCGATCGTCGGCGAGAAAGTCGGCATGACACAGCTCTGGGATGACCAGAACAATGTCGTGCCGGTTACCGTCGTCAAGGTTGCCCCGGCGCGCGTCGTACAGGTGAAGACCCCGGAAAATGACGGCTACGCCGCCATCCAGGTCACCTACGGCACCGTTAAGGCGAGCCGCGTCAATTCCCCCGAAACTGGACACTTTGCCAAAGCGGGCGTTGCCCCTGGCAAAGAGCTCCTCGAGTTCCGCGTCGATGACGCTGGCGCTTGGACTGTTGGCCAAGAAATTGGCGTCGACATCCTGGCCGCTGGCGACTACGTAGACATCACCGGTGTGTCGAAGGGTCGTGGTTTCACTGGAACCATGCAGCGACACAACTTCTCGGGACACCGTGCATCACACGGTGCTCACCGCACCCACCGTACCCCTGGATCGATCGGCGCGTGCGCTACACCGGGCCGTGTGTTCAAGGGAATGAAGATGTCAGGACGCGACGGCGGTATTACCACCACCACGCAAAACCTCCTAGTGATTCGAGCTGATGCTGAGCGTGAAGTTCTCCTCGTCCGTGGAGCAATCCCCGGTCCAAAGGGCTCACAGGTCATCATCAAGGCCTCCGTTAAGAAGGGCAAAAACTAATGCCTTCAATTACCATTAAGACTCCGGCAGGCGCTGCAGCCGGTGAGCTTGTCCTTGATGAGCACTGGTTTGGCATCACGCCAAATATCCCGTGCATGCACCAAGTGGTAACCGCACAGCTGGCCGCCCGTCGTTCAGGCACCCACGCCACGCAAACCCGCTCAGAAGTTTCCCGCTCGGGCCGCAAATCCCGTAATCAAAAGGGTGGCGGTACTTCACGTCAGGGTTCCATGCGTGGACCGCAGTGGATCGGGGGCGGTGTGGCCATGGGCCCGCAGCCACGAAACTACTCACAACGCACCCCTAAGAAGATGATCAACCTGGCCCTTCGCTCTGCACTGTCTGACCGTGCAACCGATGGCAAGGTCGTAGTTGTGAACGAGTGGAACTTCGCCGCTCCAAAGACCAAGGATGCGCTCAAGTCAGCCGCAGCCCTGGGCCTTGAAGGCAAAGTTCTTATGGTCCTCGACGGTGGCAATGTTGCCGATGTGGTGGCCGCTCGCAGCTTCGGAAACCTACCGAATGTGCAGCTCATCGAACTTGGCGAACTCAATGCCTATGACGTACTGGTCAATGACGTCATCGTGTTCACGTCGGCCACCGTTCCTGGTGCATCACCATCAGAATCAGATGAGAAAGGCTGATCATGAAAGATCCCCGCGACATCATCCTCAAGCCTGTTGTGTCTGAGAAGAGCTACTCGCTCATCGAGAACGGCACCTACACCTTCATCGTCGCTCAAGACGCCAACAAGATCGAAATTCGCCAGGCTGTCGAAGCCATCTTTTCCGTCAAGGTGAAGAACGTGAACACCTTGATCCGCGCTGGCAAAAAGATGCGCAACCGCAAGACCGGCGGCTCCGGTACCCGTCCCGACCAGAAGCGGGCCATCGTTACCCTTGCCGGTGACGACCGCATCCCGTTGTTCGAGAGCTGATCCACCATGGGAATTCGTAAGCGCAAACCAACTAGCGCCGGACGCCGTTTTCAATCGGTCTCCGACTTCGCTGAACTCACTACCTCAACGCCAGAGAAGTCGCTTCTCGCCCCGTTGCACAAATCGGGTGGACGTAACGTCTACGGACGCAAGACCTCCCGCCACCGCGGTGGCGGACACAAGCGTCAATACCGCATCATCGACTTTAAGCGCAACAAAGATGGTGTTCCTGCCACCGTTGCCACCATCGAATACGATCCAAACCGCACCTGCCGTATTGCCTTGTTGCACTACGCAGACGGCGAGAAGCGTTACATCCTGGCCCCGGCCCGGCTCAACGTAGGCGACGTAATCGGTTCGGGCCAAGGCTCCGACATCAAGGCTGGCAACGCACTTCCGTTGCGTTACATCCCCGTTGGTACCACCGTCCACAACGTTGAGCTAAAGCCTGGCGGCGGCGGCAAGATGGGCCGATCTGCTGGCAACAGCATTCAGCTCGTAGCCAAGGAAGGTGACTACGCCACCCTTCGTTTGCCGTCCACCGAAATGCGCCGAGTACCCATCGACTGTCGGGCAACCGTCGGCGAAGTGGGAAACTCTGAGCACGAATTGATCTCGATCGGTAAAGCCGGCCGTAACCGCTGGAAGGGCAAGCGCCCACAAACTCGTGGTGTTGCCATGAACCCGGTCGACCACCCACACGGTGGTGGCGAAGGTAAAACTTCCGGTGGACGTCACCCAGTTTCTCCTTGGGGTAAGCCAGAAGGCCGTACCCGCAGCAAGAAAAAAGAATCGCAAAAACTCATTGTCCGTCGCCGTCGCAGCCGCGGCAGCCGTCGATAAGCGAAGGAATCAAGCACTATGCCTCGCAGCCTGAAGAAGGGCCCGTTCGTCGACGACCACCTGTTGAAGAAGGTCGACGAACTCAACGCCAAGAACGAAAAGCGTGTGATCAAGACCTGGTCGCGTCGCTCAACAATTATCCCCGACATGGTCGGCCATACCCTGGCAGTCCACGACGGTCGCAAGCACGTACCGGTGTACATCTCCGAGTCGATGGTTGGGCACAAGCTCGGCGAATTCGCACTCACCCGCACCTTCAAGTACCACGCTGGCCAAGAGCGCTCAGGGAGGCGCTAAGTCATGCCCGGTCCCAAACTCAACGAATCACCGGTTCGCGCTCGTCGCACCGGTGCCCGTGGCCCGTCTGGTCAGCCAGTTCGCTCCACGGCCAAATACATCCGTATCTCGGCCTACAAGGTTCGCGTCGTTCTCGACTTGATCCGTGGCCATGATGTCGCCGAAGCCGCAAATATCCTGCGCTTCTGCGAACGTGATGCAGCCACCACCATCGGTAAGGTTCTGCGCTCAGCGGTGGCCAACGCCGGCAACAACGACGACATCCCAGCCGAAGAGCTGTACGTGTCGGCCTGTTACGCCGACGAGGGACCAACGATCAAGCGTTTCATCCCACGTGCTCGTGGACGCACGGGAGCAATCCGCAAGCGCACCTCGCATATCACCGTGGTGGTAAGCCGTCTTCCAGATTCACTGCTTGCTCAAGCTCGTGTCGCAGGAGCTTCGGCTGCTGAGAACCGTGCTCGTCGTACCGCAGGTGCCCGTGCAGCCGCCGAAACAACGGTTGCCGACGCCCGCCGCGAAGCATCGGGAACGTCGGAAGTTGTAGCCGGAGCCACCCTCGCCGGTGCCACCGTTGAAGCTGTCGATGCGACCGAGGTATCCGGAGCAGTAACACCGGCTCAGCAATTAGCCGCTGAGCAGAACGAACCAGTTGCTGTAGATGCAGACGGAGACGGAGTTGCTGATGCCACTCTGACCCCTCTGTTCACTGCACCAGCCGGTGATGTAGACGCCCTGAACAAGATCATTGGAATCGGTCCAAAACTTGCTCAGCAGTTGAACGACCTGGGTATCACCCAGTTCGCACAGCTTGCCGAGATGAGCGAAGCCGACCTCCAAACCATTGACTCTGCGATTCCTCGCAGTTTCGATCAGATCGCCGACTGGCGTGTCCAAGCCCAAGAGATCATCGCGGGTACTTGGAACCGCGACTCGGCCAACAACACCTGAGATCGAAGAGTAACGAGCACTTATGGGTCAGAAAGTCAATCCCTACGGCTTCCGCCTCGGTATCACCACCGATTGGAAGTCACGCTGGTTCAGCGACAAGGAATATACGCAGTACCTCATCGAGGATTTTAAGGTTCGTAAGTTCCTTATGACCGAGCTTGAGCGTGCCGCAGTAAGCCGTGTCGAAATCGAGCGTACCCGTGACCGTCTCCGCGTAGACGTTCACACCGCCCGTCCGGGCATCGTGATCGGCCGTAAAGGCGCAGAGTCACAGCGTTTAACCGCTGGTCTCCAAAAGATCACGAACAATCCAAAGGTCCAGCTCAACATTGTTGAGATCAAGCAGCCTGAACTTGATGCTGCTTTGATCGCACAAGGTGTTGGCGATCAGCTTGCTGGTCGTGTGAGCTTCCGCCGTGCTATGAAGCGTGCCGTGCAGACAGCCCAAAAAGCTGGCGCAATCGGTATCAAGGTTCAGTGTTCGGGTCGTCT
>JAYUVJ010000160.1:0-15539 GCA_043754155.1 Acidimicrobiia bacterium | reverse complement strand
ACTTTCGAAAAACTTCCGTCCCATTTTTTTCGATCGACATGAGGTTGGTGGATTTGTCCACAAGGACTCGAAACGGAACCGACAAGACGTTTACGTCCTCAAAACGCACCCAACCCACCGTGCCGTTCGGGCGAACCGGAATGGCCACCTGTATCCAATCGAGGTAGCGGCGAGTGACGAGCAGAGTCACTTTGCCGCTAAAAGATCGGCCCTCGGCAAAGCGCAGACCTGGTTGATCAGAACCCGGACCTCGGTGCACGTCAAGCGTTTTCCCTCTCGCCACAGCGCTGACAGCTTCACCGCTTACCGGCCAATCCGCTGGGTGAAAAGTCTCCCATCCCGTCAAGGCGTCGGCGACCGACCAGGATATTTCGATTTTTCCCGGAACTTTAGATTTTGTGACACTGCCAGGAGCTTTTATTAGTGATGGGGCCTTTGGAACGTTTGCCAACGACACGGATTTCGTTGGTTTCGACGATGTTTTCGATCCAACTATGGTCACCGCAGCGGCGGAAGTCTTCAGGGAAGCTGGTGTCTTCGGTGTCGCCGCCTGCGCGGTCAAGTTGGTAAGTGAACCTGCGAAAAAAATGATCGTAAAAATCATCCTGGAACGCTTACCGTTGGGGTGCTGACGCGTAGCAGTTCCCTCTTTTTCCCTGCCGAAAAACAAATGAGAACCGGCCGATTTCAAAAGAAGCGACCCAGCTACTCCGTGAGTCGAGCGATGAGTGCGTCGATGGCATCGTCGGCCAACTGTCGCATCTCGTCGTCGGTCCGATCCTGAATCGGATGGGCGACAAAAACGGATTCTGGGGTGATTCCAAGGGACGCTGATTGTGCTGCTGCGGCTTCAATAAACGTGCTTGAGGCCACAAAAACTCCAGGCAAACCACGGCGTTCCAACTCGGCGATGTCATGCACACTGCACGACGTGCAACTGCCTCAATCGGCAAGCGCTTCAATAACTGCTTGACACTCCGTAGCGATGAGTTGGCGCAGATCGACCGGTGCCGGTTTTGTGTATGTGGGCTTACGATATCGCTTTGTGTTGATTTTCCGCTCATTGAGGCGAAGCTCAAGCTGATCAAGAAAAATATTACCGCGAGGTTTGGAAATGTCGAGCAGAGCAACGGTAATACCCTCAAGCGACGCCAAACGCGGTGTAAGGGCGATTGCGGTACTGGAGCGCTCGCTGGTGGGGTCAAGCAATGTCAGGCTCATGGCAGATTCTCATCCTTTCGAAAAACAGTTTCGCTCACAAAAAAATCGCTACATCCATGGAGCGATATCGACGGTAATCGGTTCAGAACCTTCTTGACCATTTACCCATCCTCCAATTACAGCGGAAAACATTCCGGCATCGCCACCGCAGTGGACGAACTGGAGTCCGTTTGGTCGAAACTTGGTAAAACTCACCTCGGCAAAGGCTGGGGAAACGCCCTCCGTGATTCCACCCGCCCCCTGAACAAGGTCCGACCCCGGAATTGTGAGGAGAGCAAAAAGTTCTTCTCGTAACCTTGCCCGATCCCATCCCGCCGCAGCGAAGGTTCGTAAGTGCTCAGGCGAGACGGCGACTAAGGCATCGAACGCCAAGGGGAGCTTGGGGTGAGCAACGGTTCTAAGGCAAGCGGCGAAGCTCTTGGCCAGCGATTCAGCCGTTCGTGATTTCTGGTCCACGATGGCCCGAGGACCTTCTCCGGCGAACAGGGTGACCGCAGAGGTGCCTGGGCTCATCCCTCGTTCTGTGGCCAGTGAAACCCACCCAGCTGCACTGGCAGCGTCCTCGGCCTCAGCGAAAGCAAATCCAACTTTGCCAGGATTGCCCATCGTCGCCCGATCAACGCCACCCGGCAGCCCGCCGCCGACGTTGCGAATAACCAACTGCAAGGCCCTACCAATGGTGGAATTTGCCCGATTGCCCTGTCCAAAAACGTTCACTCCAGAGTTCATGCCAATACGGTTGGCAATTGGTCCGTTCACTACAAGCACGGGCCCGGAGAAATACGTTGTGGCCAACAATCCGTGAGCGTTAAACGTGGTCGTGCAGGCGGCCTCAACTGCGGCCAACACGACCGGGAAGTACTCGGGCCGGCAACCAGCCATCACCGCGTTGATCGCTACCTTTTCGACCGTGCAGGACAACAGATCCGGCGGCACAATCGCGACAACTTCGTGAGCCCCGCGTGAGGTCCCTGCCAGCATGCGCAGAACCCTGGCCGGCGTAGGAGCAACGACGGGAAGTCCGTCGGTCCATCCGCGGTCGTACATTGCTTCCATCTCATCTTCAGCATCGGCGATCGCCACTTGGCGAGCATGGAATGGCGTAATCCCGAATTTGATGGCTAAGGCTTCTGGAACTCCCAGATCTTGGGTTTTGGATCCACAACCGGGCCGTTGGGCCGGAAGAGCGGGAAACTCAGCCGTGATGTCCACCCCAAAAAATGTGGACCATTGAGCGCTTGACCAGCCGACTACCCGCTCCACTTCAACCCCATTTGCCCAACGAATTACCGCGGGAACGGTGTCCAGATCGAGCCCGAAGCTCAGTGCCAATTCGCGGTCATCGACCACAGGTACTCCTGTGGCTAAGGATTCTGGAAAGGTTGGGTCGTCTTGAGATGCCACGACGGCAATCAGTTGCAGGGTGGTCAACCAGCCTAAAACTGGTGCGACCATTCCACACGTAGCGCAGTCACGCTTAACCACCACAATTACGCCATCTCGTAAACCCTTCAGCGTTTCGTTCACGAGGAGGGCCTTAAGATCGGTGACAGTCGGCACCAACTCAACTTACACGGTGGTTGCGACGGGCCACAAAGCTGAACCGTTTGACGCTCATTTTGGGCTCCCAGCAGCACAAACGTATTTGCTGAGAGACGTGAGTCCGTCCGTAAACTGCTTTTGTGCACTTCGTCACAGACCATTCACAATGTTGTCGAGTGGGTTTAGGTTAATTCGGGGGACCCGAGGTGGGCCACATCGAGGAGAACCGAGGGGCAGTGAAAGTCACGTTTTTTGGCGTGCGTGGCTCAACGCCGTGCCCAAGTGGTCCCAACGCCCGCTATGGCGGTAATACCTCATGCGTAGTGGTGACCTCCGAAGGCGAAGATCCTATTATTTTGGATCTGGGAACCGGCCTTCAGACCTGGGGCAAGTCCCAAGCTCACGACGGGACGTTTTCTGCCACGGCTCTGCTCACACACTTTCATTTCGATCACGTTCAAGGCCTGCCGTTCTTGGCTGCCGCGGATCGACCCGGTGCCCGTTTGGACATCTACGGTCCCGGCGAATCGGGAACAACCACAAAACAGTTGTTCACCGACTTTGTTCGGCCGCCGTACTTCCCCGTGTCGATCGATCAACTTCGAGGGCAGTACACATTGCACGATGTGTTGAGTGACGACTTTGCTGTGGGGTCAGCCAAAATCAAGGTACGCCCGGTTCCCCATGTTGGGTTGACCGTCGGCTATCGAATCGATTGGGGTGGAACCTCCATTGCTTACGTAAGTGACCATCAGGCGCCCATGGGCCTAGATACCGTGGCGGATTCCGTACTTGACCTTTGCGATGGAGTAGATCTCCTCATTCACGACGCGCAATACCTAGATGCGGATTGGGAAACTAAGAGCCACTGGGGGCACTGCACCGTTGACTACGCAATTCTCGTAGCCCGTCAAGCTGGCGTGAAAGCGTTGGCGTTGTTCCACCACGACCCCACTCGGACCGATAATGAAGTAGATGCGCTTGTGGCCAAGGCACGCCTGAGCGCAGCTGAATACGACATCGAAGTGTTCGCTGCTGCAGAAGGTCTCACCATCGCGCCGGGACAACCAATTCGTCCTCAACTGAACAAGCGGGTTGCAGTAGGGCCGATGTTCGCCAGCTAAGAAATTCAAAGGCCAATGCAGCTGCGCAATTTGGACCAGGTGCACCCGTGTTGATGTGTTGAGCTGCAAGACTCTGCACCCGTGAGTCAACCCGAAAATACCCAAAGCCCCCAGCCAATAGACGGAGCTCAGTACCGTCAGGTGTTGGGTCACTTTTTGACCGGCGTAACAATTATTACCGCGACGGACCCCGAAACCGGACTCCCGGTTGGACTGGCGGCAAGTTCTTTCACCGCGGTTTCTATGGACCCGGCCCTGGTGTTGTTTTGTGCCGGAAATTCTTCGAGTAGTTGGCCGAAAATTCGCGCTGCGGGATCGTACTGCGTCAACATTCTCGGTGAACAACAGGAGACACTTTCACGCCAGTTTTCTCGGCCCGGTGACAAGTTCGCCGGAATTGGTTGGCGTAAAGAAGCAACCGGCTCTCCGGTCTTTGCCGACGCACTTGCATGGATCGATTGCACTATTCACAAAATTGTTGAAGCTGGAGATCATGCCGTGGTGATCGGCTCCGTGAAGGCCCTTGGATCGCGTGATCACGGAGGCCCGCTCGGTTACTACCGTGGCGGATACGGAAACTTCGGTCAAAGCTGATGAGCTTTACCTTTACCCCGCTTGCAATCCCCGACGTCATCCTGGTAACACCAACCACTCGGGGCGACTCCCGCGGATGGTTTCGGGAGATGTTTAAGTCGGAGGACTTCGTTGCGGCAGGAATACCTGGCTCGTTTCCTCAAGAAAATGCGTCGCAGTCGGGCAGGGGTGTGTTGCGTGGTCTGCATTTTCAGCGATCACCGTACGCGCAAGGCAAGCTGGTTTCGGTGACATTTGGAACGGTGTTTGATGTGGCGGTTGATCTGCGAACCGGCTCGCCGACGTTTGGCCAATGGGTAGGTGAAGAACTCTCAATCGACAATGGTCGGCACCTTTGGATCCCTGAAGGATTCGCGCACGGGTTTTGCGTGATGAGCGATCAAGCACAACTTTCTTACAAGGTGACCGCGCCCTACTCCGGTCCACACGATGGTGGCGTGCTTTGGAATGATCCGGCGATCGGAATCCTATGGCCACTTAGCGATCCGGTCCTTTCAGAGAAGGACATCGTTCAGCCGCTGCTTGCGGATTGCCTTCACGGCTTCTAAAACGATTCCTGGTTGATCGAACGTATACCTGTGTCGATCAACCAATTTGAATTCAGCCTGAAAACCAAACATGGCGCCGTCAGAGCGAACTCATCACGGCGCCATGTTTTTTTGTCGCTCAGAGCAACAGCGGAGAATACGCAAAAGAGAGAAGAAGTAGCTGAGGATCTCCCTCTTACGCTGTTTGCCACCGATTCTTGCCTGCAGCATCGGCCCTGCAAACAAGCTTGTCGCCCTTCGCGTTGGTGTCACGCTTCCCATCATCGGCCTTAGCACAGAATCGGCCTTTTACGGCCGATCCCGCAACACCAGTTGACTTGCCAGCTGCTTTTTTGGCGGTTGTGGGGGTCGCTGTGGCTGATGGAGCCTTTGCGGTTTTGGTTTTTGCAGGAGTCGCCGGGGCGGCCTTGGTGGCTGCTGGTGCGCTGCCACCAACCCAGCGCGAACGGGAACCCTCAACGGTACAGGTCAAGGTCGCGCCGGCTGGATCCTTGGCGGTGGTTCCAACTTTTGCCTTCGCGCAAATCTGGCCTGACTTCTCAGCGTTCGCCGCGGAGACAAAGGCAAATGGTGCAACGATTGCAACGGCGACTGCAGCTACTCGTAGACGCAAACCGGTGTGAAGACGGGACATGAGATTCTCCTTTTACTGACCGGCAGACACTTTTCCGACGGTGGTGTTACGGATGAGTAGACGATTTTTACTGCATTTCGTCGCGTTAAAACGGCAACCAATCCGAAGTTTATCGATTTTGCCGTAGTGACGGTTTGAGTTTGACTCAGATTTACGACCTGAACGCCACCTAAATCCAATTACTTGGCCAGCCCAACGCACCGAAGAATGAAGGCAAACACCATGGCTTCATCACGCCACGTGTCGTACCGGCCAGAAGGTCCGCCATGTCCAGCACCCATTTCAGTTTTGAGCAGGATTTGGTTTGGCGTACCCGTCGACCCGGAAAGCTGGTTGTTTTCCCTGAGGCGTTGCACCCATTTTGCTGGTTCCCAATAGGAAACGCGGGGATCATTCAACCCGGCCGTGACTAGCATTGGCGGGTAGATCTGTGCGCTTACATTTTCATACGGCGCGTATGAACGCATGTACGCGTAAAACTCGGGATCGGCGGGATTGCCCCACTCCTCCCATTCAATTGCGGTAAGGGGTAACGAATCATCGAGCATGGTGGTGACCACATCAACAAACGGCACCTCAGCCACGATTCCAGCAAACAAGTTTGGGCGCTGATTCACGATCGCTCCCATGAGTAATCCGCCAGCGCTTCCACCCCGGGCCACGAGCCGATCTGGGGCTACGTATCCCTTGGCTTGCAGGGCCTCAGCGCAGGCAATGAAGTCGTCGAAGGTGTTGCGCTTCTGCAGAAACTTTCCGTTCAAATACCAGTGACGTCCCATTTCTCCGCCACCGCGAATATGGGCGATGGCAAACACAAACCCTCTGTCTAACAAAGAGAGACGGAGCGAACTGAAACCCGGGTCGATGGAAATTTCGTACGAGCCGTAACCGTATAACAAGCCGGGGGCGGAGCCGTCAATTGGCGTGTCTTGGTGGCGCACTACTGACATCGGTATCTGAGTACCATCGTTAGCAGTAGCCCACACTCGTTCGGCCACATAGGTTTCTGATCGGAACGTCCCAAGTACGGGCTGGCGTTTGCGAACTACACGAGCCCGGGTGATCATGTCGTAGTCCTCAAGACTGGTGGGGGACGTGAGCGATGTGTACCCGAAACGAAGAACTGAAGTGGCGAACCGTGCATTGCCGGCAGGCCAAACACTGTGGACTGCTTCAGGTTGGGAAAGTACGTGCTGATCGCCGATTGACCCGTCAACGTTGAGGGCGATAACTCGTAGTCGTTCGGTTCCGTTGGCCCGTTCGTGCACCACAAGATGTGATTGGAAAACCTCGATGGCATCAAGCTTTGGGGCACGAAGCAGGGCGGGCTCTCCAGCGTTGATAGGGCCATCACCGATTGCTGCGTCAAACCACTCAGAACGAATCACGCCGTTTCCGTTCCCGTCAACATGGGCCACAAGTAGCGTGAAATCTTCTGCGCCATCGTTAGTGAGCACAAAGTAGCGCTCCGAGCCATTCACGGCGCGATGATGCTCAACCGCATATTCGATTCCTTGGCGTCGTTCATCAAACACTACAAAGTCTCCGTACGGATCATCTGCGCGCAGAACATGAACTTCGGTGGTGATTTGACTGCCCAACGTGACCACGATCAATTCGTCGGTGGTTGACGTCGACAGGTTTAGAAAGAAACGCTCGTCGGGCTCAGTAAACACGCACACGTCAACGGCGGAATCCGTTCCCAGTACGTGACGCCACAATTTCCAAGGACGCATGGTTTCATCGAGCGTTGTGTAGAACAGTACCGATCCATCAGCGCTCCAAGCCACCCCCGGCGATGACTCCTCAATGACGTCGGGAAGATCCATACCGGTCTGAAGATCACGGATACGAAGGGCGTAGATTTCATCGCCTTCGGTATCAGTGGCATAAGCCAAGAGCTGATGGTTAGGCGAAACCTCAAACGTTCCCAAAGAAAAAAAGTCGTGACCTTCGGCTAGAACATTTTCATCCAGCAACAGCTCAAATTCGCTTGGGAGCAAATGTGCTTCAGGCCAGGCTTCGATGCCAGTGTCAGCGCTCGAAGCAGCTCGTCGGCAATGGATTCCGTACTGGCGGCCCTCTTCAGTGCGACTGAAGTAGGCAAAGGGCCCCTTGACGGTAGGAACAGAGAGATCGGTCTCTAGTATGCGTGCTTTGATTTCGTTGAAGAGTTCCTCTTGCAACGCCTTGGTGGAAGCCATGATCGAGGCGGTATAGGCGTTCTCCGCCTCTAAGTGTTCGAGGACTTCGGGGTTTTCGCGCTCGCGGAACCATGCGTATTCGTCGACTCGACTGTGACCGTGGAGTGTGGTCGTGACTGGTCGCTTAGCGGCTACCGGAGCCAAGATTATTGCGTTCCCTGGGGCATGGCTGACAGTGCCAACAACCTTTTCGTTTTCGGGGTTTTTGTTGTTTGGGTCGTTTTGGTTGTCTTGGTAAGGCGATTGTGATGCATTCATGATGCTTCCACGCTAAACCTTGAACATGCCTATATACGCCCTTGGTGAACTTGTCCCGTCCATCGACCCAACCGCCTGGGTTCATCCCGACGCCGTAATCATCGGAGCTGTCACTATCGGGCCTGAATCAACCGTATGGCCTTGTGCAGTGCTCCGGGGTGATCACGGCACCATCACAGTAGGGGCTCGCAGCTCGATCCAAGACGGCTCGGTTATTCACACCACTCCCGACGCGTGCACCGTGGTGGGCGACGACTGTGTAATTGGCCACCAAGTCCACTTAGAAGGATGCACGATCGAATCGAAGTCCCTGGTGGGGAATGGCTCAGTGGTACTGCACCGGGCCATAATTCGATCCGGTGCCTTAGTTGGGTCAAACGCGGTCGTGCCGAACGATATGGAAGTTCCCTCTGGAGCGATGGCGCTGGGCGTTCCTGCCAAGATCCGCCCTAACACGGTCAATCCTTTGATGATCTCAGCAGCCGCCGCACAATACGTTCAGAACGGTAAGCAGTTCAAAAGTGATTTGCGTCGGATCGACTAATCCAACCACAACGACCACTTTGAGTGGTTGTTGTGGGGGGTTTTATTTGGAGTGACGGATGAAGATCGTGTTAGGTGAAGGGGGTTGTTACTATCGACGTAGGAGAAATACAATGTTCTCGCTTGGATGTCAAAGTTTGGATGACAAACTCAGACATGTAAGCAGCCCGTCAATGAGCTTCTTGGAGTTTGGCAGCGGGTTCCTCGCTTCATCTGAAGGAGTTCTCACATGACCGATATTGCCGATCTTGACCTCGGAAAATACAAGCTGGGTTGGGCCGACGACGTTGACGACTACGTTTTCACCCCCAAGCGCGGACTCAGTAAGGACATCGTGGAAGAAATGTCCTCGATGAAGGGCGAGCCCGCGTGGATGCGAAAGTTCCGACTCCGCGCCCTCGAAGTGTTCAATCGCAAGCCCATGCCGAATTGGGGTGGCGATATGAGCCAGATCTTCTTTGACCAGATCTACTACTACGTAAAACCAACCGGTGGACAAGTCGACTCGTGGGACGCGCTGCCTGAAGCGGTCCGCAAAACCTATGAGAAGCTCGGGATTCCTGAGGCCGAGCAAAAGTATCTCGCGGGCGTGACTGCCCAGTACGAGTCTGAAGTGGTGTTCCACCGAAATCGTGATGACCTTGCCGCACAGGGCGTCATTTTTTGTGACATGGATACTGCCGTCCGCGAATACCCCGAAATTGTGCAGAAGTACTTTGCAACGGTGATTCCGGTAGCCGATAACAAGTTCAGCGCCTTGAACAGCGCGGTGTGGTCGGGTGGATCGTTTATTTACGTCCCCGAAGGCGTAACGGTCGACATGCCGTTGCAGGCATACTTTCGAATCAACAAAGAGAACATGGGTCAATTCGAACGTACGCTTATCATCGCCGACAAAGGTTCGAAAGTGCATTACATCGAAGGATGCTCGGCCCCGGTTTATACGTCGGATTCGTTGCACTCAGCCGTGGTTGAGCTTGTCGCCCATGAAAGCTCGCATATTACGTATTCGACCATTCAAAATTGGTCGAACAACGTATTTAATCTGGTAACCAAGCGGGCTAGGGCCGATACCGAATCCCGCGTTTCTTGGATCGACGGTAACATTGGGTCCCGTTTGACCATGAAGTATCCAGCCATCTACTTGATGGGTCCAAAGGCTACGGGTGAAGTGCTTTCGGTGGCCTATGCAGGCGAGGGCCAACATCAAGACACCGGCGCAAAAATGGTCCATGCCGCGCCAGAAACTACGTCAACTGTCGTCTCAAAGTCGATCTCCAAAGATGGCGGACGAACCAGCTATCGAGGATTGGTGCGAGTAGAAGAGGGCGCCGAGAATTGCCGTTCCCACGTGCAGTGTGATGCCTTGATCCTTGATCAAGAGTCCCGTTCCGATACGTACCCATATATTGAGCGAAACCCCGGTGTGGCCGTTGCTCATATCGGCCATGAGGCCACAGTTTCTAAAGTTGGCGATGACCAGATCTTCTATCTGCAGTCGCGCGGACTATCGAAAGAGCAGGCTATGGCTATGGTCGTCAACGGATTCATGGAACCCGTTACTCGGACCCTACCAATGGAGTTCGCGGTGGAGTGGAGCCGATTGGTTGAGCTGCAGATGGAAGGCTCAATTGGCTAACTGTTCGGTTGGCTGATATTCGGCAAACGCAGGCGCTCGTGTCTAGACGCAGGTTTGAAATCGTGGAAAAGAGAACGGTCCTCCCATTTCGGAGGGCCGTTTCTCTTTTGAACATGCGCGGATTTAGGCATCGAAGCCGATGTGAAGGTGGTCGTCGTGGCCCGAATCGGTAAATGTTTCGGGGGCATCGGTGTTCCAAGGTGATCCAATCTCGGTCGGTCGAATTGGGCCCGGTAAGGCAAGCAGCTGGTCCAAAATCGAGCGTGCAGCTTTGTTTGATTGACTGACCAACCGCCCATCGACGGCTCCAATGTCCACGGCTCTTCCGGAAACGTGGTTCGATAGCCGCTTGGTCCCCTTGACGTACTTGTTGTGGCCACTTCGCAACACGGTCACTTCGATTTGATGATCAAATGAAACAGCTAGGAGCATGGCTAGCACCCGTTGGTCCACCTGTCCGCTGGCGATATCGTCCCGTGATCTGGCGTTGAGGGTGATAGCTCCTGAGGCAAGGAGAAGTGGTCCAAGATCCCCTTCAGGCATTTCTTGAATGATCGAAGCCAGCTGTACCGATGCCACCTCACCATTCGTATCCAGAGGTCCGGTGCCGGTAGCCACAACAGCACCGGTTGGTTTCGATGAAGGAACTGGTTGGAGTGCGGCAGCTGCGCGAACCGGTCCTCCTGTCGAAGTGGACAGGCTAGAAGTAGGGGCGGCAATTGAGACAAACGCAACGGGGTTTGGCGTGGAGGAAGATCGGTTCACCTCTACGCGAGGGCCGGGCTTGATGGCTGCTGTCGAAAAACTACCGACCGCACGCACTGAAGCTGGTGCGACTTGTGCCACCACGGTTGACTGCAGCAGAAGTGTTGCGGATACAGCGGCGAAGGAGCCGGTGACTATGGCAAGGGTGGTGCGAAGTGGGTGCGGACCGTATGTACCTCTATGGATCGGTCTCAGTAGTTTGGAGCTATCTTCGCAGCCGAGGTTGGTGTGAATGGCGTGGGAGCGTTTTGCGCTCTTTCGAAACGTCATGCAAAAGGTATCGGCACTTACCGTTCGGATCTGAAGGAAAAATCATCAACGAAGCAGGATTCGTTATCCATTCGATGGAGACGGTGATGGCTTTATGAAATCCTCACCCTTCGGAGAAGTTTCCACCCGTACTGAACTCAAGATCGTCAGGCCCTGGAGCAATTGAGGTTTGGGGGGTCTGGGCTTCGAGTGGGAGAACTGGAGGGGCGTCACCCGTTGCGAGGATCGTGTCGGCCGGGGCGGAGGGCGACTCGCCTGCAGTTGCGTCTTGAAGACTAGGAGTAGGTGTAACTGCGTCAGGGGTTGCCAGGGATGTTTCAGGGCTTTCAAGTACAGGTTCCACGGCGAGACCGGTGGCTGGGTCTAGTAGGACAGGTACAACGCTTGAAGCTGTAGCATCGCTTACGATCGCTGGTGAAGTGGTTTCGACCGTCGGGGCGGCGGGGGTAGGCGCTTTTTTATCCAGGAATGACAGGGTAAACAAACCCACTCCAGCCAGCAACGACACTCCAGCCAAACCTTGAACGATCTTGCGCGACCGGCCGGTCTGTGGTGTGAGTGGTTTCTCCTTCGAGCGGTCGACAGTGGCGAAGAACTTCCGCTTCTTTTTGCCAGCTTGGGTTCCTTCGTCGGGAAGACCGGGTGCGGTGGCAGCGATCTGGATCGGGAAAGTGGGTGCTACGGAAATAGGGGCCGCGTCTGCGGCGTCGGCGGTGCGTGCTGCGATCGGTGTCCCTAGCAGGTCAACGGTTTGGACTGATTTCTTACCGAATCGTTTGATCCTCGACGAAGCTGGGGTGTCGAGAGCGGAAGTTGCTGAGTCGGAAGGAAGCGTTCGGGAATCCGCATGCGATTGTTTCTTTCTACCAAACCTAGGTGTTTTCGTTGGTTCCCCTGCGGAGCGGAGCATTAGTGCTTCAGGCCGAGGCAGCGGGTTTGCAGAGAACTCAACTGGCCCTCCGAAAGCATCCGAATGTGCTTGCAAGCTTCCTGACGAATCGCTGAATCCAGGCGCAGCGAAGGAATCAGCTGGATCAAAAGGCGGTTCCGCTATGGAGACGTGCGAGTCGAAGGTCCTAGCGGTCAATAACGGCGCGGCCGTAATAGGGAGCGACTCAGGAAACGAGGGTGCGGGCGGAAAAGGTGGAGCTTCAAACGTCGTTGTGCCAAAAGGAATTGCAAGTCCGGGCGGAAACGCTGAAGGAGGTACAGGCGGTGCGGGAGAAAACGCCGGCACTGCCCCAAACTCGGGTTCCGCTGCGAACGATGGACGAGCAGGAAAAGCGGCGATAGCTGGTGTTGTGGGAACTTGTGGACTTGCCTCTTTGGTGGACCATGCGTTGGCGTCGGGATTGACGAATGCTGCTTGTGGTTCCCACCCGGAAACGACGGTGGGCGCAACGGGCGCCTCGGCGTACTCAGAAGCATTTTCGACGTGGTCAAAAGAACCTATGGAGGGCGGCGTATCGCCAATGTGGGTCTCGACCGGGGTGAATTGGTGGGGAAGGTTCTGAATCCCAGTCGGTAGAGCAACGCTTGGAAGTGTTGGCCGTGAAAGGGGCGCAGTGAGGCGCAGCACCGGGTCGAATGCTTCCGGGGTGGCCAGGGTCGGCAGAGGTAAAGCAGACAATTGAGGGCTTAGTTGTGTCGAATCGTGTGAGACGGTTTCAGGACTTTCGCCGCGGTTCTCCTCCCAAGTGTTGCGTGTGGCGAAGGATCCAAGCCCCGATAGGTGAACCGATGATTGAAGTGGTTGAGCGAGGGGAGGAATTTCCAAACGGGCTACTTCTTGAGCTCCATTTTCAAAAAAATTTGCCGGTTCAGGCGTTGGAGGCGTGGCAAGGGAATCCGTCACGGCCAAAGGGTCTGTGGACTGGAAGCTTTGGCCGTATGAGTTGATTTGACCAACAACGAACGAATCCGTTGGTGTTAACTGAGTGTCTTCTGTCGGGTGTTGCTCGTTCATGCCGGTTCTCCTTGGGAATCAGGACCGTGGTTCTAAGTGAGCATCGGCAGGCAAAAACGTAACCTTGAGCCGATACTGAAGAGACTTTCATTCTATGAGGCCCGGTTAGCGACCTAGTGGATCGCCAGAAAACCACCGGCGCGTGCGTGTGCGCCTTTCAGGCAGTTTCACGCCGCGAATTCCTTCCTCGGGAGTGGCCGACAGTCCACCATTTTGGGGTGTCCCATGACCAAGAGAACCGGTGATCAAGTTGCGTGGCGTGACCTATTGTTACCAGTCCAGATTTTGTTGCGCTTGTGAGTATCTGGGTACGTATTGACGTCAATCTTGGATTATCTACCCCGGATTGGCATTGGATTCCAGTGGTGCTTCGCGTGCTGCCTGTTGCAAAGGAACCGTTCTGTCCACTGTAGAAGTCTCGTCCGAACCCGCCCGTGCTCAGGGCACTCCTGGTCTGTCTCCGCGTGGTTTTTCGTTGAGTCTTGATGCTCGATCTGCTGTGGCTCGATCGGTGTTGCCAACCGTTTCGATGCCTACCGAAGCCGAAGAAGTGTGGCGGTACTCGCGTGTTGGTGAGATTTCGTTTGCAGATTTTGTTGGTTCGTCGGGTCCTCAGGATCGTTCTGAAGTCCGCTTTGTTGCGCAAAAGGGTCTTGGCGTGTCACAGGGCGATGCGGTCGAGTCAGAGGCGGTGGGTGTCCTTTTGCCAGACTCAACAGATGCGTTTGCTTTGGCCTCGATTGCGTTTTTGGGTGATGTTACCTGTATCGAGGTTGATCCCGGAGTGTCGGTAAGTGAGCCGGTTTATCTTGATCGGCGCGTTGTTTCAAACGGAATTATTTTCGGTACACGGCTTATTATTTCGGTTGGGTCGCAAGGGGAGTGCACGGTAATTGAGCGGTTGAGCTCGGATGATGTTGACTCGTTGGTTCTGCCCATGACAGAGATTCGCTTAGCGCAAGGTGCTCGCCTGCGATACATCACGGTGCAGGAGCTGGGCTCTCGTACCCGTCAAATTGCTATGACGGTTTGTGAAACCGGGGCCGATGCCACTCTGTCAACGATGGCCGTGGCTTTGGGTGGTTCTTATGCGCGGCTCCGCAACGATGCGCGAATCACCGGCAAAGGAGCGCATAACGAGTTGTTGGCTGTGTATTTCGGTGAGGGAAATCAGATGCACGACTTCCGGACAACGCAGGACCATATTGCGCCAAAGTCCACCTCAGATTTAGTGTTCAAGGGCGCGGTGAAGGATTCTTCGCGGTCTGTGTACTCGGGCCTCATTCGGATCGGCGAGGTCGCCCGAGGAACCGTTGCGAATCAAACGAACCGTAACTTATTGCTTTCTCCCGATGCCGGCGCGGAGAGCGTCCCTAACCTTGAGATTAAAAATAATGATGTGAAGTGTTCGCATGCGTCAGCGGTCGGACCCATTGATGAGGACCACCGTTACTATCTGGAGAGCCGTGGGGTGCCCTCCGACGTGGCCGAGCGATTAATCGTGTTGGGTTTTTTTGCTGAGCTTCTAGAGCGCATTCCCGATGGAGTACTTCGGGCGGAGTTAAGCGCTTCTGTTACTGCGAAGTTTGATCGTCGATCGCTTGCCACTGTTGGAGCTGGATCATGAGTTCGCAAGTTCCCGCAAACGGTGGCGGTTCATTAAGCATGACCCAAGGGGTAAACGTCGCTGGAGGGAACGGTGCTGGTGGGAATAGTCTCGGTCATTCCGATGCCACGCAGGGTTCGCTTGTCCATGGGCTTTGTGTTCACGGTGAGCCGGTTCGGGTGGGAGCGATTGCAGACTGGGAGCCATCGAGTGCGAAGCGCATTGATCTGGTTGATTCCCGAGGTGCTGCCCATCGGATTGCCGTCGTGCGTATTGGCGAGGATTTTTACGCGATTGGGGATCGTTGCTCGCATGCCGACATTTCTTTGGCTGAAGGCTCGATTTGGGAAGATGAATGCCAGATCGAATGTTTTAAGCATGGAAGTTTGTTCTCACTGATCACTGGTGCGCCGTTGACGTTTCCCGCAACCAAGCCGGTTCCGGTTTACGTGGTCAGTGTTGTTGGCGACGACGTGTTCGTGGATCTCCCGTGAGCTTTCTTGGGCGCGAAAATATCGTAAGTCCACAGACTGTACGTGTGATGAGTGATGAAATATTTTCAACAAAAATCGGATCTTGGGGACAGCAATGAGCGGCAAGGGTTATGTACTGGCAGCGGGCCTTG
>JAYUVJ010000159.1:0-5445 GCA_043754155.1 Acidimicrobiia bacterium | reverse complement strand
AAGACCGGTTGTTCAGCCTCGGGTTGGAGGGAAGGCTTGGAAGGCTTCCCAGGCGCTGGCCACCATGTCGTGGAGGTCACGCTTTGCTGCCCAGCCGAGTTCGCGGGTGATCCGCTCGGGGCTGCCTACTACCCGTGCTGGATCTCCCGCCCGGCGAGACACGATCTCAGGATCAAAATCAATCCCGGTTACGGAGCGAACCGCGTCCATAACCTCAAGCACGGTGGTGCCGGTTCCGGTGCCAACATTGTAGGCGCGCATGGTTTGCGGGCCGGAGTCGTGATGGGTGTTGAGGTGAACTACAGCTGCGCCATGTGCTTCAGCTAGATCTGCTACGTGAATGTAATCGCGGATACAAGATCCATCGCGGGTGGGATAGTCGGCGCCGAAAACCTTAGGGCGTTCACCGCGGGTTAAGGCACGCAGCACAATCGGCACCAGGTTGAACACACCGCGATCACCCAGCTCGGCAGAACCAGCACCGGCGACATTAAAATATCGTAAGCTAACATAGGATAAACCAACCGCCCTAGCTTGATCCTTAATCATCCACTCACTGATCAATTTTGTCTCGCCGTAGGGGCTTGTTGGCACCGTGGGGGATTCTTCGTTGACAACTTCGAGGCCGGTCTCACCGTAGACCGCAGCTGAGGAGGAGAACATTACGTTCCGCACACCCACTCGCTCCATGGCCGTTAGTAACGAATGTGTACCCAACACGTTCTGCTCGTAATAGTGCAACGGCCGTTCAACGCTTTCGCCCACCGCTTTTTTCGCTGCGAGATGAATCACTCCCCGAATGTGGTGATCGCGCAACGCCGATTCCACCACTGCGGTGTCCAAAATGTTGGCTTTTACCAAGGGGACATCGGACGGAATGTTTTCCAACACACCATCGGTCATGTCATCAAGGACTACCACTCCAATACCGAGATTCTGCAACGAACGGACAATATGGGCGCCGATATAGCCAGCACCGCCCGTAAGGAGCCACGTGGTTTCTGGACCAGAAGTGCCGTTCATGACCCTAAACGCTAGCCCGCCAACCGTATTCCTGCTGGTCTCAGTGAGCACCTGGCATCTCTTTGGGAGCCCTTGGCCTTTAGGAGATTGTGTTCATGTGTGCTCGACGAAAGCCGTGTTCGTTGCTCATTCCCTGTAAGGCTCAAGGGATGGCACAAATCCTGGCTCCTGTCGTGATGGCCGCTGCGCCGGGTTCATTCGGAGCAACAGCAGTATGGGGAGTTCCAGCCGGTACCCTCAACGTGGTTAGTGACGCTGCGCGCAACGCCGGAACTGGGTACGTTCGACGCTTGGCTGAACGCCTCGGTGCTTCGGAATTCCAAGCACAAACGGCCGAGTTTTTATTGGTTGGCCCGTTGCGTGTGCTGTTTATTCTTTTGGGCGCCTGGTTCCTTGGCCGCTTTGGTGGAAGGTTTCTCCGGCGGGCCGTGGCGGAGTTTCGCAGACGCACACCGATCCGCAATCGAAGCGTACGCAGCGAGCAACGAGCCCAAACTATTGGTGACGCACTTGCGGGCGGATGGCGGATCGTTGTGGTCATTGTCGCCACGCTGTTAGTACTCGGTGAAATTGGGGTCAATCTCGGCCCACTCTTGGCCGGTGCCGGTATCGCAGGATTGGCTATTGCCTTCGGGGCTCAGTCACTCATTAAGGATTACTTGAGCGGCATGTTCATTTTGTTGGAGGATCAATTTGGTATCGGCGATGTGGTCACTATTGGCACGGCAAGCGGATCGGTTGAAGACATCTCGTTGCGCATTACCCGGCTTCGTTCCGCCGATGGCACCGTATGGTTTGTTCCCAACGGTGACATTCGCCAAGTGGGTAACCAATCAATGGAATGGTCGAGGGCCATTGTGGATGTCACGATCTCCTACGACAACGATGTGAACGTAGTGATGGCAGCCCTCGCCGAAGAGATAAGCGCGCTTCAAAAAGATCCAATGATTGGCGCAGCTATTTTGGAAACCCCAGAGGTTCAAGGAGTGCAGGCCATGGGTGTTGATGGGGTCACCATTCGGCTCGTGGCCAAAACCGCGCCGCGCCAGCAATGGAAGGTGGCCCGCGAACTTCGGGCAAGGGTTACTGACCGTATGCGCAAAGATAACGTGCGCGGCCCAGGGCGAACCGTGCTCGTGTCTTCGGGAACCTTAGAGGGGTCGCCAACTCCTCCGGGCGGACCGGTGCCATTGGTCCCCAGCGTGGTGTTTGATGAGCCACCTCCGGTTGAGCCTTAAGCCACCTCCGGTTGAGCCTTAAGCCACGCAACCATGCTGCCCAACCACGCAACCATGCTGCTTAACCGATTCCGAAAGCACAACCGCCACCTGAAGAAAATCCAATCCCCACTTGCGGAAAAAAGTTGATTCGTTTCCGGGGAATTCGTGGGGCACACTAAAGGCATGGAAGTACAGAATTCGTCGACAGGCCAACCCCCCGTGCAGCTACCTATTCGAGCGGTGCTGTGGGATTTCGGTGGAGTAATTTTGTCCTCCCCGTTTGAGGCCTTCACCAAATATGAGACTGAACATTCGCTTCCGGTGGGGTTGGTTCGCTCAATCAATGCTGCGAACCCCGATACCAATGCGTGGGCACAATTTGAACGAAGCGACGTGTCATTTACGGAGTTCTGCTCACTGTTCGAGGCCGAAGCCCAAGCGCTTGGACACACTTTGGATGCTCGGCGCATTATGTCGTTGCTGCACGGCGAAATTCGTCCGCAGATGGTAGCGGCGTTGCGAAAGTTGAAGGCGGCTGGATATTTGATTGCGTGTCTCACCAACAACGTGCAAACCGGTGACGAGCGTGATCGAAGTGACGTTGATGAAGTGATGGCGATGTTTGATCACGTTACGCAATCTCGCCATGCTGGGGTTCGCAAACCTGAACGCAAGTTTTACGAAATGGCGTGTGCTGCGATCGCCATTGAACCCACCGAAGCCGTGTTCCTCGATGACCTTGGAATCAACCTCAAACCAGCCGCGGCACTTGGTATGCGTACCATCAAAGTGGGCGATCCCGATGTTGCACTGGCGGAACTCGAATCATTATTAGGTTTATCCCTTCGCTAGCAAAGGCGTTGAACCAAAGCATAAAACGGTGAACTTGAACAACAGCGCAAAGGCGACGAAATGACCTACACCAAACCCGTCGTGAACGAAACCAACAATCCATGGCAAACACTGAGTAGTAAGTGTACATATGAGAATCCTTGGATTTCGGTTCGTGAGGATCAAGTGGTTGATCCTTCGGGAAAGCCAGGAATTTATGGGGTCATATCACCGAAGAATTTGGCCCTGGGTGTGCTGCCAATTTTCGAAGATGGCTCCACGGTGCTCGTCGGCCAATATCGCTACGCGTTGGATCGTTACAGTTGGGAGATACCCGAGGGCGGTGGCAAAATCGGCACCGATCCAGCGGCGGCAATTGCCCGTGAGTTGGTGGAGGAAACCGGCTATCGGGCGGCGGGTTGGCAGTTGCTGCACGAGATGTCGCTTTCTAATTCCGTAACCGATGAGTGGGCGATGACGTGGTTGGCGTGGGATCTCACTTTGGGGGAGGCCGAGCCTGAATCCACGGAGGATATAAGCGTTTGGCGATTGCCCTTTCAGGAACTCGTGGCATTGGTGCTGGATGGAACGGTTTTTGATTCCATGACCGTGGCTGCGGTGACATTGGTGGAAACCCGTAGGCACCGTGGCGCTGCGAGCGGATTGCCCGAAGCCATCACAAATGCTCTGCGTGAGTGAACCTGCGTGAGTGAACCTGCGTGAGTGAACCTGCGCAGGTGAACCCGAGCGGTCGAACCTGAGCGCCCCGTTGAGTTTTAAGCTCTAGGGTGCGCGAATAGAGGCAAAAGTGCTGCTTGACTAAAGGGCGGCTCGGATTCTCCCGATGAGATTCCCAGGTAGTTGGCGTTTACCGCTTGAGACGTTTTGATTTGTGAGTCTCCAAGCATGCAATGCCTCTGCCTGCCTAGCCGTGTAGTTGCTGTACGCACCACCGAAACTGCTTGCTGACGTGGCCTTTTAGGCTGGTCGCTGGAGGACAGGGGTGTGCCAACCAGCCTAATTTTAAGTTCAGGATTCACGTGAGTAACGCGTACAAAGTTGTGGTTGACGGATCGAATGTCGCCACTGAAGGTAGAACTCTTCCCAGTCTTTCCCAGCTCGATGAAGCCGTTCAGGCCTTTATCGAGGAACATCCCGGCGCCGATGTGTTGGTGATTGTTGACTCGTCGTTCCCTAATCGGATCGATTCCAAAGACGCGGCAATCTTCGAATCGGCCTATGCCGCGGGGGAAATCATCACGCCACCCGCAGGCACCACTGGCCGCGGCGATGCCTTCATCCTCAAAGTGGCCGACAAATTGGGTGCCACAGTGTTTTCCAACGATTCGTTTCAGGAATTCCACGGCACCTATGACTGGCTCTTTGATAAGGGTCGCTTGGTGGGTGGTAAGCCCGTCCCCGGACTTGGTTGGGTGTTTATGCCCCGCACCCCAGTTCGTGGACCAAAATCGCGTGATGCGGTTCGTGAAGCAAAGCGCTCAACGGCTCGTATTGGTTCGCCTGAGGCGATGCGCCCAATGCCGGTTCCTAAGGCTCCTCCGGCGTTTCTAAAGAAGTCTGCCGACGTTGATGCTCACGAGGCTGCTCCAGTTTCTGGTCGCGGTGGGCGGGGCGCAAGTGCAAGCGGTGCGAGTAGTGGAAGTGGCGCAAGTGGTCGCGGCGGTCGAGCAGATTTGGCTGGAACCGGTGCCGATGATGTGCGTGATCGTGATGGTCGTCGCAACAAGCGTCGGAAGCGTGGTGCTGGGCGTGATCGTGACGAATTCGATGTGGTCGAAGGTTCCGAAGGCGCGGAACGAACTGCGCCAGATCGTGCCGAGCGTGCTGACCGGGCCGATCGAACTTCTGCAGATCGTGCGGATCGTGCGGACCGTGCGGACCGGACCGATCGTGCGGATCGTGGCGACCGGGTTGATCGGGTTGATCGTGAGCGCAATCGCAACGAGCGTTCGGTTTCGCCACGCGGCAACGTTGAGCCCATCAATGGTCCGCTGACGTTTATTAGCTTCATTTCTGCCCATGGCATCGGCACCGAGCTTGAAGGCGAAGTTGATACCTATTCGTCGCACGGTTTTTACGTAACAGTTGGTGCCGCCCGTGGCTATGTGCCCCTCGCCGGGCTGGCAATTCCTATGCCGCGCAGTGCCAAGGAAGTTGTACGCAAGGGCGAAACCCGTAGATTTGTGGTGGCTTCGTTTGATTCAAGCCGACGGGGAATCGAACTAGCGCTCGTGGGTACTCCCGCAGCTTTTGAGGTGTCGACGGGTTCCGGCGAATTTTCTTCTGGTGCTTCCGAGGTTGGCGTTGCCGGGGCGAAGCCCAAGCGTGGGTCAAAATCAGGCGTAGCTGT
>JAYUVJ010000158.1:0-3923 GCA_043754155.1 Acidimicrobiia bacterium | reverse complement strand
GGTTTTGCGCTGATGGTTTGGGCTGACGGGTTTGCGCATCGGGGTTGTAAAAACCGAGTTCGTGCCCAACGGTTTGCGGTGTGCCTGAGGAGTGAGTCGAATAGGAGCATGATTTCGCCGTCCGATGAATCTGATGACAAAAGCTGGCTCCGTGTTCCCCTTACCGATCCTGTTGCCGTGGCCGAGCGGTACGACGAATGGGCGCCAACTTACGACGAAGAGTTGCATGCCTGGGGATACGAAGCCCCGGTGCGAGCGGCCCGTCTGCTTGTGGCCCAACTTCGCTCTCAACGTGGCGCTCAACGTCGCGGTCATGGTCATGCTGGTCCCGTTGGAGATGTAGTCGAACGTGAGGCTGACGGCGGTGATCCCAGTGATTGTGGTCCCAGTGATGGTGGTGGTGTTGGTGATGGTGGAGATCTGGGTTGTGGTGATGGTGGTGTGATGGATGGTGTTGGTGGTGTGGAAGTTCGAGGTCTAGCAGGTGTCGACGGTGGTGCGATCAATGATGCCGTGCTGGATATTGGATGTGGGACGGGGCTCACCGGGTTGGCGTTGCGTGCGCTTGGTGTCGGCGTTATCGATGGCGTTGACCTTTCGGAGGTGTCGCTCGCCGCTGCACAATCGCGGGGCATATATCGCAGCCTGCAACGCCATAACTTCAACGAATCCTCGTTACCCTTCGCCGACAATTCCTACCGCGCCGCTGAGTGCGTTGGGGTGTTGAGCTATGCCCATGATCCTCGGGTCTTGATCGTCGATGCCTGTCGGGTAGTGCAGCCTGGAGGGTGTGTGGTGTTTTCGCAGCGCAGCGATCTTTGGGCCGAGCACAATCTGGAAGGAATCCTCAATGCAATGTGCACAGATGGAATTCTAACCGCGGCGACATGGAGTGAACCGCAGTCCTATATGCCCGGCAACGCGGATTTTGCCGATCAGATCCTGGTCCTCTATGCCACGCTAACCGTCGCATGATCTGGATCGAACCCGATATCTCGTTCGGAATCAGCGACTTGTTCGAGGACACAAATCAATTTGTGTACATACGTCTGAGGGTAGGATACTTCCCGTCGTCAAAGTAAAAACGGGAACGAGCGACCGCATTCATTAAAGGGCTGGGTGTTCAGGTGCCGTCGGAGAACATGGTGAGGGCGAGGTCCCATGGTCGGTTGCGTGAAGCTGGGGTTTTGCCCAGCCAACCCCGCGGATTCTTGGGCCACGAGGCCTTGCACTAAACTCAACAACACGTGCGCCGCATCGATGGGATCACCATGAAGTTCGCCCCGAGCAATGCACCGCTTTACGACGCGAAGCACTAAGCGCAAACTGGCATCAGCCTTGACAATGTCGTCGGAGCTTGGGGTGAAGCTGGCAAATGGACGTGAGTACATCAGGTTGGATAGCGCAGCGTTGCTACCGAAAACGAACGGAAAGCCTTCGCTAGGTTTAGGACATCGGTACGAGGATTCTCGGTATTTGCGGCGGCAGAAAGTGCCTCGGCCAGCTTGGTGAATCCAATGAAATACAGTTCGCGAACAAGACCGTTTTGTCGCCGAAGAGTTCGTAGATTGCCGACACCGAAGTGGAGGCGGCTTGGGCAATCTGTTTGGTGGTGAAGCCTTCAACCCCGTAACGAGCAAGCGTCTCTTGGGCAACGTCGAGAACGTGTTGTCGAAGTTCAGGGGTCCGAAGTTTGGGTCGAGCCATCTATGTGCTCTGTGTACAGAGGATCATGATTGTGGCAACTAGTCTCACGCTCGACGCGGATAATCGGTTCCGATTCCGGCCATCACCGCGCCGATGGTTTCTTCGTGCAGACGAAGTTTGGAACCCAAATAGGCGGCACGATCCAATGGTGCGATCCGTGCGGCGAAGCTCTGGGCCTCGGCCACAACGTGTTCTGGTTCAACGACTTGGTCCAAGAATCCCGCGCTAACCGCTGCTGCTGGATCGAAGATTTCTGCCAACGCCACTGAGCGGGTGATGGCTGTGGGAGAGAGGCGATGGCGGAGCATGGCCAGGGCGGGAGTGGGCATGGTCAATCAATGGCCACTTCGTTGGCGCCAATCTTGAATTCACCAGCTGAGCCAATGCGGTAGTCGGCAGCGCAAAGGAGGAACGAGCCCATGTCCATGGCGTGCCCTGTGCAGGCGATCACTACGGGTGCAGGGAAGGCCATCAAGCGGGCGGCGAGTTCAAATCCACCGCGCAGCATGGTTAGGGTGTCGTCGTTGAAATTCTTTAGGATTTCTAGATCGAATCCGGCAGAGAAGATGCGCTGGGAATCGCCAAAGGGTCGACGAGTCGCGAGTGAAAGTGCACGCTCGCGTACCGATATGCACGTGCACAACCACACACAAGCGAGCATTTCCGCCGCAGTGCTTCTCGAAAGTCCCACAGCGCAAAATCACCGAATTGTGAATTGCGAATTGTGAATTGTGAATTGCGAATTACTTATGCTGCAGGCTGAAGAGACCGAGGGGACTGGCTACAAGTTGAGCCGAATCTGACAGCCCCTGGGCGTAAGGCGAACGCGCGCTTGATAGTCCGCATTGAGGTTTACTTCTGAATCAAGCGTGTCCCAAACGAGTTTCGTCTGGAAGCCAACCTTCAACGGGTCATCTAACACCACAGCCGCTCGGTAGCGAATAACTCGAAACGCCGATTGAAGAAGGTTCTGCCGACGATCATCACGTTGTAATAATTTCTCACCCGAATGGCCGGCGATGCCATCAATCTCAATCAGCAAACCCCGGATGAGGTCGGCGAAATCTGGATAAAACGTGTGGCGAATTCGGCCTTTGAGATCGAGAACTTGTATTTCCGGTTGACGAAGCAATCCACCCAAACCGTGCGATCTGAATCCTTGTAAGGCAACCGTCTCGGCCAAGCTTCCTGTAGGCATCGCTCCAATCGGTCGACGTGCCAGTACTTGGCGAAGTGCCCGTCGTCCCACGCAATTGGTGTTGATGACAAGCAGCCTTTCCAATTCTGCGCTCAGGTGCTGATTCCATGTGTACGGATCAGTTGGGTCGGGCCCGCGCAGTGCGGATTCCACCGCCAGCTCAAGATGGTCGAGGGAAATGAATCTGCCGAGATCAACAAGCGTCTGTGCAACCGTCGTCACGCAAAGGCCGTTGTGGTTGATGAGTTCAAAGTGCCTCCGGGTTCGGATGAGCTTGCGACTAGAACTCGACGACATTGGAGCAGTGACATCAATGGGCCAGGATTCAGCGATCCGTGCGAATTCGCCAGGTTTCGTGAAGCCGTCAAACCCATGGATGATCGCGGCGCTTCGATGGCTGGCCCCCTTTGAGAGGCCCCTGCGTACGAGGTGATCAAGAGTGGCCAGCCAAATCTGGGCTTCCGGCGCTTTGGGTTCGAGAAGGTAAGTGTCGTGCGTAAGTCGTTTCCATCTCTCCGTTCCCACCGCATGGGCACACATACTCCGAGTTACGCCATTTCGTTCCAATTCCGCAACGCTTTGCACGATCATCATCACGACATGGTGAACGAATTCCGTTGCGTTGCATCGAGGTCAACCCTTCACGGTGCGGTCTTGCCTACCCGATCTTCGGCTTTTCTGGCTGTCGGGAGGGTTGCGGGCGGGGCCTGTGGTGGGTCGCGTGGCGGTTGTGCATGTTTGTGTGTGGTTGTGCACGTGCTTTTTGGTACGCGAGCGTGTACTTCCGCCGCGACCTGGCGACAGCATCGGTAACGGCGGCGGCGTGGGCTTGCATCGGATTGTGGAGTGCGGGGCTTGCTGTGTGAACGGTTGGTAGCCGGGGCCTGTGGTGGGTCGCGTGGCGGTTGTGCATGTTTGTGTGTGGTTGTGCACGTGCATTTTGGTACGCGAGCGTGTACTTCCGCCGCGACCTGGCGATACGCAAGACCGGCGAAGGGTTAACGCACGCGGAAGGCGT
>JAYUVJ010000157.1:0-4353 GCA_043754155.1 Acidimicrobiia bacterium | reverse complement strand
GCCATTGGTTTCGTAGCCAGACGGGGTTTGCAAACGCGGTTCTCCATTAAGGGAGCGAAACGATTTGGCGATTCTCAGAGCCTCATCTCGGTTCGCCGTGAGAACATCGAAGCGGAAAGGAAATTCCGACCATGCCAGTCGTCCTCCATCCCAATGTGCTGTGCGTCCACGCCCGATGGGAAGCAACTGGACCGTCAGGCCGTAGACGAACGACTCTGGTTCAAAACGAGATTTCTCAACGGAAAGCCATACGTGTTGTCCTCCTGTATTTGGCATCAACTCAGCCAGCCAATGAGTATCGCCCCAACTTTCAAGAAGGGACGGCGATCGGATACCCGCAGGGCCAAGTTCGACACTTACCCTTGCCGCTGATTGTTCACCAGCTACCCCCGCCGCTGGATTTGGAAGCAGGACATAGTTCGAATCATTCGACACAGCCGACACAGCCGACGTACTTTGTGCACGTGCCGGTTGGATTGCAGTCAGCAAAACGGTCAGAAGCAGAACCGGCAGAGTGCAGGCGGTGAGCCGGGCAAGACTATTGCTCATAACGTCAGCTACCCATCAACGTTGCGGTCTATCAGGAGGGTGAGTTCGTGTTTATTGGCGGAGAGGTGCAGCACCCGCGAATTGACAGGTGCTCCCAATCCGGCTTGCCGGTTGGATAAGAGCGCCGTCTGTCCGGGTGACGAAGTCGGCCCGGCAGAGTTTGATCCCAGCGCGCGGAACTGTTCGAGGAGGGCGTAGTCGGTGGGGCCTTGAAGTTTGATGGTGAGCACCATGGTGGAGACGTGCGGTGCCCAAGCTTGTGCGAGACGCAAGAGCCGGTCGGGGTAGGCAGCGATGTCGGAGCACATCCAATCGAATTGGCCCTCTTCACCAATTGATCCCGTTGCGGTTGAGGCGGGGTCAATACCAAAGGCGCTTTCACCGCGGAATGTCACGTTGGGCATGGCCGCAACATCGTCGTCGAGCGGAGATTTGTCAACGGCCACCACGCTTGCGCCACACCGAGCCATCGACCATGTCCAACCGCCAGGACACGCGCCAAGATCGACGCAACGTTCCTCAGCCGTTGGCCAGCGACCGAGGATTGCGCATGCTTCCCAGAGTTTCAGATAGGCACGACTTGGCGGACCACCGCGATCCTCTACAAATGTCGCAACACCGTTGGGGAACTGGCTCGAGCATCGTGTTGCGGTAAGCATCATCACCGGCGAAAGCAGCGTCCACGAACCAAGTGGGGCTTGCGGCGCAACGTGGCCAAACGCTAGGGGTTTTGATGAAACAAACGGCAACTTCTCCGCGATCAACCCGGCCCGACCACTTGCGACCTCAGGCTGAAGCAACGCCCAATTGCGCTGACGCGCCTTGAGTTCGCGGGCTCCGTCGCCAATCGAGGTGATGGGAATTCGCTCACACTCAAACCAGGTGTTTTGTGACCACGCCGCATCGATAGCCACGCCGCTGGTAATCACCAAGTTCCCCAGCTGCGATGTCACTTTCACCTTGTAGTGGGCAAGCTCCGCCAACAACTCGTCGACATACCCCTCAGCACCGAGATACGCAGTGGTGGTCGCCGAGCTCATCCCTCCAGTGTGTCAGCTCCAAACCAGCCAGCGGCGATTCGGAAATCCAATGAGCGAAACGCCGCTAACTAAGCGCTGTTTCGCTCAATGGTTTAAGTTTCGACTGGGGCTGACGAGGCGGCCGGGGCGGATGACGAGAGCCGAATCGGTGAGGGCGCCGTTGGCGATGACGTGGCTTCCGTTGACGAAGAGATGATGCATGCCAGTGGGTTGATCGGCGGTGAGGCGTTCGGCATTGGCGGGAAAATCGTTGATGCGCCGGGTGGGTCCGGGGGCAACGGTCGCTGGATCGAACACGACAATGTCGGCGATGGCACCCTCACGCAGCACGCCACGATCGGTAAAGCCAAACAGGTCAGCCTGAACTTGGGTGAGTTTGTGAATGGCTTGTTCAAGGGTAAGAACTTTGCGTTCACGAACCCAAGTGCCCAGCAGATCGGTGGCTTGCACGGCATCGCAAAGTTGACCAACGTGGGCACCGGCGTCGGAAAGACCCAATGTGCACTGATCTTCTTGGATAAGCATGGTGATGCCTTCAAGATCGTCGTTGGCAAGTACTGCGCGCATACGAAGCTTCAAATCGGGTTCGGCCAGGGTGAGTTCCATGAGTAAATCAAACGGTTCTTTGCCTGCAGCTAATGCCAACGGTTCGAGTCGCTGACCAATGATTTCGGGATGCGCTGTGGACTCCATAACTTCGAAGGTGTCCCAGCGTGGCGGCAAGGACTTCACACCCTTCCACTTTTCCATCGCTTCTGCTCGCCATGCAGGATCGGCGTAGGCGGCGCGTCGTTCGTCCAGCGTTTTGGGCATTAGACCGGCAAACACAGGATTCACGTTGAGGGTGAACGGCTCAACCATTGTCATCGAAAACGCCAACGGTCTCGCCGACACTTGAGGCCAAACCTGCACACCGGCTGCCACACCGCGACGGTGAATTTCCATGGCTTTGAGATGACCACCGGCCTTGTTCGTAAGCACTGCGGTATACGTCGCTTTAGCCCCAACGCGGGGTTGCATTTCATAGAGTTCGGTGAACGAAAGACCATCGCCACCATTGATGCCGAGCACTCCCCTTCCGCTATCGCCGACGGCTTGGCAGAGTGCTTCGATCTCTACCTTGTCGGCCCAACGGCTGGGGATTGGTTGACCGTCGGCACCGCGATGCGTCACCGCGAAACTAGTGGCGAAACCTGCTGCTCCGGCCTCCATCGCCTCGGTCACCATGGCGGCCATCTCCTGCGTTTCTTCTGCGGTAGCAATCCGTCCGACGGCTTCGTCACCCATGGCGTAGATGCGCATTGCGGTGTGTCCAATGTAGGCGGCGAAGTTCAGCACCATACCGTGACGTTGCACCGATGCTAAGTACTCAGGGAATGTTTCAAAGTCCCACGGAATGCCAGCGTTGAGCGCAGCGGGATCCATATCTTCAACTTTTTCCAACGTATTGGCAATCAATTCGCGGTCGGCGGGTCTCGTCGGCGCGATGGAAAACCCGCAGTTCCCCGCTACGACTGTGGTTACACCGTGGAAGCACGATGGGGTCATGGCCGGGTCCCAAAACACCTGCGCGTCGTAGTGGGTGTGGATGTCGATAAAGCCCGGCGCAACTACGCAACCGGTCGCGTCGATAGTGGTGTCACCGTTGAGGTCTTGACCGGTCTGGCCGATTTGGATGACTCGGTCACCTTGGATCAGCACATCGGCCTGGATCCCTGGCGCGCCAGTCCCGTCGATCACCGTTCCGCCTTTAAAAACGGTGGTGTGTGTTGGCGAGGTTTGCGGGGTTGTCGACATTTGGTGCCTCCGACGTTTCTACGTTGTGCGAGTACACATCGTTGCGCCAGCCTCGCGCAACAACGCCGGTACTCACCATTCGCCGCGACTCACCTCCGATCATTCGCACTCAGCTCATTCGACTGCTCAAAAGCGGGTTTGCTTCCAAAAGCTCGATATGGGTGCAATTGTGCAAGAACCGTTCGCCCAGGCCGTTTACACGCTTCCTACGCCACATTGGCACCTCACAATGGTCACGCACGTCATACGGCGCGGTTTCTCACAGCCTTTTCTAGGCACGGTTCTCACTTACGGTTCTCACAGCCTTTTCTAGGCACGGTTCTCTTGCACGGTTCTCACGCACGGTTCTCACGCACGGTTCTCACGCACGGTTCTCACGCACGTTTCTCACGCACGGTTCTCACGCAGGTTCTCTCAGGGCAGGTTCTCTCAGGGCACGGTTCTCTCAGGGCACGGGAGCCGTCGCCTCTTTGTTCCTCCACGGTATTTTGGGCCGCTTCTTCCGCCACGGTCGACCAGTCACCAGGCTCGACCCGCACGGCAACTTCGTTGGGTTGGGTCGGTTGTTGTGAATAATTCATCACAACTGACCCAATCCCTCACAACCCACCCGGAGTACCCGACATATGTGGGCGAGCACCCTCCGAGTTTCGATTACACCAGTCCCGCTCGGCCGGCGGTTTGTTACTTCACACAGACCCCGGCCAAACTGCTGATGGCGGTGGTGCGGCGTGGGGCGCGCACTTCGTTGCGATCGATACCGTTGGTGCAGTAACCGAGGGAAAGCCCGGTTGCTGGATCGGCCCACGCAATCTGGCCGTAGGCTCCGTTATGACCAAAGGCTTCAGCAGATAACGTTCGGCCCATCCCACGGATGTGGGAGTTTCCGTCGGCACCGGCAAGGATTACTCCGAGGCCGCGATTTGCTGGAACCCCCGTAGTGCGCTCGGGCAGGTTGTTCCGCACT
>JAYUVJ010000156.1:0-2308 GCA_043754155.1 Acidimicrobiia bacterium | reverse complement strand
AAGGAGCAGATCAATTTGATGCAACGAATTTCGGCGGTGAGAACAAAGGCCGAAGCGGGGTGACGGACAGAGCTGCTACCGCTTCTTAGAATGACGCTGGCGCCACACCACGATGCCCGCTAGCAAAAAGATAACGCCGATAAGTAGATCTGCCGCCCAAACGTCGCCAGGGAGGTAATTGTTAACCATTCGCACCAGCCCGATGGTGAGCAACAGCAGCGTCATGATGCCAAGACCGGCGACCGCAAAGACCATGAAGACGATGCGGACGACTCCCAGGACCGGGTCAGACGTTTTGGACTTGATCTTGTCGACTACCGATTCCAGCTGGTCGACGATCTGGGCAGCCCAGTCGGCATTGTTTGACGATGTTTCGCTGGTCTTGTCGCTCACCCAACCGATAGTAACGGCCATTGTCGGTCTTTCGAAAGGGCGATTTCGTTTCATTGCTGTATCAGTACTGATTCAATGGTGATTTTCCCCAACTGCACGGCTGTCAATCGCTCAGACTCAGGAAACGGGTTGTCGCAACAACTCGGTGCAGCTCACTGCGTCGAGAATGAGATCAACGGTTCCCGTGGATGATGCAACTCGTATGACCCACACGGTTCGGCCCGCAAGCGTTCCGCTTGCGGCGGCGACGATCCGTTGCTTGCTGGTTCCAAAGAGACCCGTTACACATTGCTCAACTGTTTGCACGGCGACGGTAACAGGGGTTCCCGTTTCAGCGAATACTGGATCGGCACTGACAGCAGCGGCTGGGGCAGCAGCGGCAGGGGCAGGAGCAACGGCGGCGGCTGGGGATGGGGTGATCGACCCTGTCGCTGCCGGTTTCGGTGTAGCGGCGGCTGCTGGTTGTGGATGAATAAGGTCATATGCTGACCGGAATCGACCTAAGAGCGCAGTTGGATCGGCCTCAGAACCAACGTTGCCGAGGTTGAGAACCAATCGATCCACTACAGGGATCGTAAATTGCCCGGAAGCAGCGGAAGTCGCTGAAGCCGGTGAGGCCGGGGCCACGACTTGTTTTGGTGCGGCGTTACTGGCAACTACGGTCGGCGTCTTTTTCGTTTTGGCAGAGCGTTTAGGCGCGGGTTTCACCACGGGGCTAGCCGAAGCAATGGTGGGTGCCTCTGGACTAGCCCCGCCACCGACCGCTCCTCCGGCAACATCTTTGCTCGGCAGACGAGCCGCCAAAGTGTCCCCAGACGTTTTGACGGGAGCAGCCGTGACCGGAGGCGTAGTTACCCGTTGCACGGCCGGGGGGCGAGTGTTTGGAGGAGTGTTTGGGGCAGGAATCGTAGTCACAACAGGGGTATCTGCGCGTGGGTTGTCAATCGCGGCTGCTTGTGTTTCCGCAACGGCATCGAAGGACTGATTGACCGACACCGCAGGGATAATCCCAGCGCCCTTCAAAGAGCCCGCAGGCAATGCAGAAGTGGGTACGAATGGCTGATTGAGTTCGGCAGCGGTTTCCGGCGACGCCGCATCTGAGGAATGGTCGGAGAGGTCATTTTGGGCCACGGCTGCTGCCGCAGTAGTTTCGGCAGCCATTTCGGCGGTGGTATCTCCTACGGCCGCGGTTTCGGAACTAGCCACGGTGGTATCCGCGGATTTCATGGCTACGCCACCAAATTGTTTTGCAGGGCGAAGCTGCAGGAGCAAAGGAACGGCCACTGCCACGGCCGCGAACCCGATGAGTGCTTGATTGCGACGAATTCCTATTGCTCGCCCAAAACTTGAAGCCCGCCATCCGTGCCCATCCGAAGCTCGGTTTCCGAATTTTTGTTTACCAGCGCCGCCTATAAAACCACCCAAATAACGGGCCGATTCCTTTTGCTTTTCGCTTTCGGCGCGTTCGCTGAGGGAAGGGGGAAGAGTTTCTTCAAAGGCGCCAAGAGCTGTAGCGATATGGCGGTTCATCAGCGTTTGGTTGGTTTGATCGATTTGGCCGGCCCTCGGAACTGGATCTACCAGGGCTTCTTGCCAAGCGGCAGCAAAAGTCGCCAACATCGCGGATCGATCGGCTGCGCACTGAGTGCAGGTACGCAGGTGCTTCGCCGCTTCGAGCAGCCCACTTGTGGTCCAGGGATAAATGATGGCGGGCCCGTCAGCAGAGGAAGATTCGTCGGAGGCCATTTCGAGCATTGCGGCAGGTTCGTGCTCGATGTGGGTGTCGTTGTCGGCGGCCAGGTCTTCGCTGAGCGCGCGGATTGACATCTCGTCGAGCTCAACGTCGGCCAGCAGCGCCAGGGTTGAGTCGTCGAGGTGTCCTTCCGAGGCTGAGATGGTGAAGACGGCGGTCATG
>JAYUVJ010000155.1:0-5366 GCA_043754155.1 Acidimicrobiia bacterium | reverse complement strand
CGAAAGGCTGCAGGTCGCTAGCCGGTGGCACGAGCGTTGGCTCTGGATCTTGGCAGCAAGCGGATTGGTGTGGCCTCAAGTGACACCACCCGAACCTTGGCCAGCCCGGTAACGGTGTTGGAACGACGAGGCAATCATGCCGCTGACCACAAGGCGATTGCCGACATCATCGCCGAGTATGAGCCCGACGTTCTTGTCGTGGGTTTGCCGCTGTCATTGACCGGGGCTGAAGGACGTGCGACCAAGTTGATCCGCGATGAGGTGGCCGAGATGGAACTGGTCTTCCAGATTCCCATTGTGTTTCATGACGAGCGTTTCACCACGGCGACCGCCCATGCCTCCATGAAGGAGCGCAACATGAACGAAAAGGATCGTCGCAAGGTGGTCGATAAGGTCGCCGCAGCCGTCCTTCTCCAAGCCTGGCTGGACGGCGAGCAGTATCGAAGCAGAGCTGCAAAAGAAGCAAGAGAAGCAAGAGAAGCAAGAGAAGCAAAGGAAGTGAGAGAGGCTCTCGAAAACCCACAGAACGCAGCACAAACCGTTTGACCCCAGCACTCAGCGGGCCACACCCAAAACCGCCGAAATAATCAGCCCGCAGAAACAGCCCGTGTTGCGGGAAGACACCGGCCACAGATATTCAACGGCAAGTTTTGGGACACACGGCCGAGGGCTGGGTGAATGGTGCACCGACCCCGACAAGGTCGCCGCGCCGATTAACCTCTCTAGCAAGAGCACATCGCAGCCATCTGCAATGTCTGGCACCAACTCGGTTAACTCACGTTATGAGCAGCGAAGGATTTCACATGAGCGACCAGAGCGGAACTGGACCAAACGGGGACCGGGGCGAAACTGGCCTGCCCGTAAACGGCGGCTCGAACACTTGGCAGGATGATTGGAACAAGGCCGAGAAGTGGTCTGCGGAAGATGATTGGAGCGCCAATGCGCCTCGTCCGCCCGAGGATCCTTTCGATCGAGGGTGGTATTTCGATACGGAGAATCCTGCCGGAAGTTCAGCGAGTTCGCCAACAAATGATCAACGAGCTGTTCCCGTCCACGGGAATGTCCAAGTGGGAATCGCACGAAACCCCCAGCAAGCGCGGCGAATTCCCGAGCAAGACGCCTCATCAATTGGTCGTCAATCGGGCAAAGAACGGAGAAACTCAGCTGCACTCGTCGAGAACGACGATGACCTTTACGATGAAGCCTTTCCGCCTAATCGTCGTGGCCGAGGGTTTCTGGCTTTCCTGATTGTCATGGCCCTGTTCGCTGGATCGGCCTTGTTCAGTGCGAAGTGGTACCGGGATCAGGTGAGTCCATCGGGTGGGCCCGGTGAGGTGGTCGAAGTGGTCATTCCTTCCAACACCTCAACCGCCGACATCGGCACGCTTCTGCACGGCAAGGGCATTGTTGGAAACGCCAAGCTGTTCCGTTTTTATGCCCAGTTCAAGGGTAAGGGTGGATTTGAGGCTGGGAAGTATTCGCTCCGTAAGAACTCTTCCTTTGATGAAACCCTCCGGGTGCTCACTCTTGGTGCGCAGGTTCCAGAAACCTTAAAACTCACCATTCCTGAAGGTTTCCGCATCGAACAGATCGGTCAACGGATTCAAGAAAAAGTGCCCACCCGAACCGCGCAAGCCTTTGTCGAGGTGGTGGCATCCGGAAAAATCCGTTCCGTTTATCAACCTTCTGATATCACGAGTCTCGAAGGTTTCCTCTTCCCTGACACTTACACGGTGGGCCTCGACGACGACGAAGCAACCATGGCTACCCGGATGGTCGAAACCTTTGATTCAGTGGCTGATGAAGTCAAGCTTTCTGACTCCATGGGCAAAGTAGGAATCAAACCCTATGAGGCACTGATCGTGGCGTCGCTTATTGAGGAAGAAGCCAAACTGGATTCTGATAGGGCGAAGATCTCACGGGTCATTTACAACCGGCTTAAGACTGACATTGCCCTGCAGATAGATGCGACGATTATTTACGGCATGGGCGGCGGCATCACGCGAGTGCTCAATGAGGATCTGAAGAAAGATGGTCCGTTTAACTCCTATACCCGCAAAGGTTTGCCTCCAACGCCGATTACCAATCCTGGTAAGGCCTCGTTAGAAGCTGCGCTGAACCCTGAGCCGGGAAACTGGCTGTATTACGTGGTCACTACGCCCGAGGGTGCACACTCTTTCGCCACTACCTATAAGCAGCACCTGGCAAATATCAAGCTGGCCAAAGCTAATGGCGTCCGGTAGCGCAGCGTCGAAGTTGACGCTCACCGGAATCAGATGATTACTGGTAAAACGCACGTCGTTGGAGTGGTGGGTGATCCCGTCGGTCACTCGTTTTCACCAATTGTGCACAACGCGGCGTTCGAGGCTCTTGGCATGGATTGGGCCTATGTGGCGTTTCCCGTTGCCGCAGCCAAGGGACCACAAGTGGTGGCAGCGATGAAAACCTTCGGGCTTCTTGGCCTGTCGGTGACGATGCCTCACAAAGATTCTGTTGCTTCGTTTGCCGACGAAATGTCGAGCGACGTTCGTCTTCTTGGAGCGGCAAACACTTTGGTTCGATTGCCCGATGGCCGAGTTCGCGCAGAAACCACCGATGGTCTTGGCTGTATTGGAGCCCTTAGGCAAGACGGGTGCGACGTTGCAGGCAAACGCTGTGCCGTTTTAGGCGCAGGCGCGGCTGGACGAGCGGTGATTTTGGCCTTGGCCCGATCGGGTGCAACATCGATTGTGGTGATAAACCGCAACGAGGAACGAGCAGAAACCGCGGCGGAATTAGGACGTGCGGCTGGAGCGCCAACCTCGGTCGGCAGCTCCAATGCCGTGCTTGATTGTGATGTGGTGATTAACTCGACGTCGGTCGGGCTAGGTGCCGCTGTCGATGACGCTTCGGCTCTGCTGCCGGAGGTTCACCTTGTTACGCCAGGCCAGGTGTTTCATGACCTCACCTATCATCCGCTCGAAACGGCGATGATGCGTGTCGCGACACAACGGGGGGCGACCGTAATTGGAGGGCTGGGCATGTTGATTCACCAAGCAGCCTTGCAATTTACGCTCTGGACCCGGGTGCAGGCCCCGGTCAAGGTGATGTTTGAGGCTGCCGATGCTGAGCTCGCTCGCCGCTCTTTGACCTAACCGGGAGAGCCTGGAGCTTAAGTGTGCCTATGAACGAAAGTACTTAAGTGTGCCTATGAACGGAAGTACTTAAGTGTGCCTATGAACGGAAGTAGTTGACGAGTACTTCGGATGCTCGATCGATATCGGCGGCATTGACATCGAGGTGAGTTACAAAGCGAAGTCGGTACAAGCCCGTGGCCAAGATACCGCGGTCGGCAAGATGTTGTTCAAGCGCCGCAGCCTTTTCTTTCGCCTTACCTTCGAGCGTTACGAACACAATGTTGCTATGAATAGGATCAATAACAGCTCCGTCGACCTGGCCCAATGCTGCTCCGAGACGTTGGGCTAAGCCATGATCGTCACTTAGCCTGCCTATGTGGTGGTCAAGTGCATAGGTTGCGGCTGCGGCCAGCATGCCGGCTTGGCGCATTCCTCCGCCAGTCATTTTTCTTAACCGAACCGCTTTGGCGATGAGTTCTTTGCTTCCACACAGTGCCGAACCAATCGGTGCTCCCAATCCTTTACTGAAGCAGACGCTGACAGAATCGAAACATTGAGCGATGGAGTGAGCCTTGTCGATGGCGAACGCAGAACCGGAGTTTGCATCAAGTGCAGCTTGAGCAATTCCGGCGTTGAAGATCCGTGCGCCATCGAGATGGGTGCTCAGGCCACGATTTTTCGCCATGGAGGTTGCTTGTTGGACGTAGGAAAACGGCAAAAGCTTCCCGCCAATGGTGTTCTCAAGGCACAATAAGCGCGAGATTGCGTAGTGTGGATCGTCGGGCTTGATGGCCGCGTCAATCAGTTCTAGAGGGATAGAACCATCGGGGGCATTCTCCAGAGGTTGAGGTTGCACACTGCCCAGAACTGCAGCGCCGCCTCCTTCCCATCGGTACGTATGGGCGCCTTGCCCGGCCAGATATTCTTCGCCCCGCTGGCAGTGAGCGAGGATGGCGCACAAGTTGCTTTGGGTTCCCGTCGGCATAAACAATGCGCTTTCGAAGCCCAGCATTGCCGCGATTTTTTCCTGCAATTCGTTTACGGAGGGATCGTCGCCGTAGACGTCGTCGCCCAGCGGTGCTGCCATCATGGCTTCTCGCATGGCTTGGGTTGGCCGGGTTACCGTGTCGCTTCGAAGATCGATGACCGTTTTCATCGCAACAGTTCACCACGCCTTGCCCCGTGTAAATGGCAGGGACTTTCTGTCGAAGCTCTACGGAAGCTCTGCCGAAGCTCTACGGAAGCTCGGTGGAAGCTCGGTTACCTTGGCCAGCTCAAGCTCAAGGGTAATTAGGCCGAAAGACCTAGAGTTATGTCGGCACTGTCTACCCTTAGCGTTATGGATATGTACGCCGTGGGCCTTTTTGGTCGGGGTCTGTTGGACGGCCAAGCAATGTTGGGTGTGGTTGGGCCGATGACCCCTAGCGTTTCGGGTTTGCTGCTTGGTTGTTTCGTGGGCTTGTTGCTAGCCCCACTAGTTTCGGTGCTCACCTCACGTCCGCCTCTGCTTGACGCTACTGAACTTCCAGGTGTTCCGTTCCGGTGCGATTCGTGTCGCGCTCAGCTGTCAGTTGTGGATAGTTTGCCGCTGGTCTCGTTTTTGCGGCTGGGAGGGAAATGCCGGCACTGCCCGATGCCCATTAATCGTTGGGACGCAGGCGCCGAAGTTTTGTCGATTGTGATGTGCGGTTTCGTTGGGTGGCGTGTTGGCCTTCGGTGGGATCTCCCAGGGCACCTACTTATTGCTGCCATGGGCGCCACGGTGATTTTGGTGGACGCACGGCTTCACAAAATTGCGACGCGGTTGGTCTATCCAGTTGCCGCAATAGTTGCCGTGTCACTGGGCATTGCTGTGTTGGCCGACGGTTCGGGCGGGTTCGCGTTTGGTGATCTCGGTCGTGCATTGGTTTGCGGGTTTGCCGCGTTTTCTTTCATCTGGATGCTCGGGATCATTTCGCCGGCCGGAATGGGAGATGGGGATGCCCGTTTGGTCTTGTCACTGGGAATGTTGCTCGGTTGGCATAGTTATCGCCTGAGCTATTTAGGTTTGCTGTTGGGCTTTATTTTGGGTTCAGTATTCGGAGTGATGCTGATCGTGATCAAACGAGGCGGCCGCAAAACCCAGATTGCGTTTGGTCCGTATTTGGTAGCGGGGGCTTTGATAGTTGCTGTATGGCCTACGGCGTTAGGTTCGATTCTTACAGGCTGAAGTTCCCCAAAAACCGGCCGTGGCGCCTTTGTCTTCCTCGC
>JAYUVJ010000154.1:0-3386 GCA_043754155.1 Acidimicrobiia bacterium | reverse complement strand
ACACGAACCAGCCAGCGGAGCAATTGTTCTTCTGTGTTCTGATGGTTTGTGGAATTACGCATCCTCACTTGGGCATCTCCGCCGCGTACTCGATGACATCATTGAAGACGCTCTATTGATTACCCGCGGCGGAGCAGTGAGCATGCGCGAAGTTGCAGAGGCGCTTTGCAGCTTCGCCCTAAACAGCGGGGGCCACGACAACATTGCCATTGCCCTGTTCCGTATGGGTCCACCAATTACCTTTTGGGTCCGTAACAGCGAACAATTGCCAAAAAAAGTACAGCGACAGCCACTAGCAACTGACGAGGCCACTGTGGCCCCCGTGCAACAAGGAGATGTGTCATGACAGTCTTTCGTTCCGAGGTATACCAAAACGAGTTCGTAACCGACGGAGCAAACGAGATCAACGCCATTGTTACGGTTACGGCCGAAGGTGTGGTGTCGTCGAGTGCTGCGCACCTTGGGTCCTCGGGTGCATCCGTTGAGTTGCTCATAGTTGACTGCTCCGGTTCCATGGAGGGGGTGAAACTCCGTGAAGCCAAACGGGCTACCGCTGCCGCCATTGACGCCATAAGCGACGGGGTGCGGTTCGCGGTCATCGCTGGATCCGATCGCGCGTACGCGCTGTACCCACCCGACGCTCGTTTAGCGGAATCGAGCGCCGCAAGTCGAGCCGCGGCAAAGGACTCCCTACGTGTACTTAGGGCTGATGGCGGTACCCATATCGGTGAGTGGCTCCTTGCCGCCCGAACCCTCTCCGAGCAAGCAGCGGGTGCTTCGGTACATGCCATTTTGTTAACCGACGGACGCATTGAAGGCGAAGCATTTGAAACCTTCATACAAGCACTTGACGGTTGTGAGGGCATCTTCTCCTGCGACTGCCGTGGAGTGGGAACGGATTGGGAAGTAGGTGAGCTCCGTCGTATCGCCGACAAACTACTTGGCACCGTAGACATCGTTGCTGAGCCTGAACACTTGGCTGAGGACTTCGCGGCACTGATGCGTCAATCCATGGCCAAAGGTGTAGCCAACGTGGCACTGCGAATTTGGGCTCCGCAAGGTGCCGAAGTGGTGTTCGTAAAGCAAGTATCACCGCGGGTGGAAGATGTCACCGCCAAGGCCGTGGCTACAGGTCCTTTGGCCAAAGAATACCCCACCGGGTCTTGGGCCAGCGAAGCGCGCGACTACCACGTATGCATACGTGTTCAACCAGGTCCGTTAGGCACCGAGAAACTGGTCGGGCGGGTCAGCTTGATCGTTGATGACGAAATTGTCTCCCAAGGTCTTATTCGTGCGGTGTGGACTGATGACCACGCGCTGACCACCAAGATCGATCCCCAGGTTGCCCACTACACCGGGCAAGCCGAATTGGCCAGCGCTATCCAGCAGGGCCTTGAGGCGCAAAAACAAGGTGATACGGATATGGCTACCGCAAAGCTTGGCCGCGCAGTTCAGCTAGCGAAGGAATCCGGCAACGAAGACACCATGAAGCTGTTAGCCAAAGTGGTTGATGTACAAGATGCCGAAACCGGCACCGTCCGGCTGAAGCGACAGGTAGAACTCGCCGACGCAATGGCCCTGGATACCCGTTCAACCAAGACTGTGCGTACCAAAAAGGTCGGCCCATGAACTACCACGCACACCGCAAGCCATGTTCGAAGGTCACGAAGTGCCAGCACGGCACCCGAGACGCACGAACAACTGACTATGCCGTCATGGTAAGCGTGCTTAGCGATACTGCTGTACCACGGTAAGTAGTGAGGAGAGGGAATCGGTTATGAAATGCACCAACGGTCACGATTCGGCTACAGCAGATTATTGCGATCAGTGCGGAGTGAAAATTGATGGTTCTGCAGTCTCGGTAACTCCAATTGCGCCGATAACAGCTACGCCAGCCGCACCAGCCCCTTCGTCGGTGGCATCACCCACACCCGTGAGTCCTAAGGCTTCGGGTTTTGACGTGGCTACAACCCCCGGTACCTGCCCAAATTGCCAAGGGCCCAAAGATGGTTTCAGTATCTTTTGTGAAGACTGTGGTTATGACTTTGTAACCGGTATTGTGCCCCCCAACCGCGGTGCGGCGGCTAGCCCGGTTGCGACACCAGGCGCTTCGGCGCCAACCTTGAGCACTGTAGTGAATCAAGCAAGGTCGTGGATGATCATCATCGCCACCGACCGGGTCCAGTTTGATCGAGTGGGGGACGCCACGGTGGTGTTTCCGGTCGGAGTGCCTGATCGGGTGGTGGAACTCAATTCAGACCGCGCGTTAATCGGGCGAAGAAGCACCTCGCGCAATATCCATCCCGAGGTTGACTTGTCGCCTGCCCCCGAAGACGTGGCAGTTTCTCGTCAGCATGCCGAGATCTTGCGGGGCGCCGACGGAACCTTCACGGTGACTGATCTCGGCTCCTCGAACGGGACGTTCCTCAACGGTTCGGCAGCTGCGATGTCACCCAATACGGCCATGCCTCTGAATAACGGGGATTCGGTATCGGTAGGTGCATGGACCACCCTTACCCTGGTTTTGCCCTAAACCCGCGATCAAACTCCTGGCCCGTTAACGATGAACCCGGTCCTGGTTGGGCTGAACCCGACTGCAGGGCTGCAACTAGGGCAGATCGGGCTCAGCCGGAGCGGGGGCGTGCAAGGGCTAGCCTGTTCGCGTGTCCTATGAGGTCTCCACCCCGGTCTTTGAGGGGCCATTTGACCTGTTGTTGCACCTCATTGCCAAAGAACAGGTCAATCTCTCCGAGATCAGCCTGTCGGGCATCGTCGACGCCTTTGTGGTGGAAATCCAAAAGATGGCAACCCTCGACCTTGAAGTGGCCACCGAATTCCTGCTGATCGCCGCCACGCTTATTGAGCTCAAACTGCGCCGTTTGCTGCCTGAGCGCGCCAATGTCGACATGGACGAAGAGTTGGCGCTGCTTGAAGAGCGTGACCTGCTGCTAGCGAAGCTCTTGGAGTATCAAACGTTTCGTCATGCCGCCACAGCGTTGCGACGGCTGGAAAGCAAAGCGGCCCGATCATTTCCACGTACCAATGTGGTGGAAGAGGGTTTCAGTGATCTCTCCCCGGATTTGTTGGCCTCGGTTACCCCAAACCAGCTCCGTGCGGCGTTCTTGCGGGCGCTCAACCGGGCCATGCTGCCCAAGGTTGAACCCAAGGTACGGCTCGATCACGTCACCGAAGTGCGCTTCACCGTCGCCGATGCCGTGAACGAACTGGCCCAGCAGCTCCCGCGCATGGGCACCGTTTCGTTCCGTGAACTCACCGTTGGCGCCAAGGAACCGCTCGAAATCATTGTGCGTTTCCTCGCCGTGTTGGAGCTTTTCAAACAGGGTTGGTTGACCGCAGAACAAAACGAAAGCTTTGGCGATCTGCGC
>JAYUVJ010000153.1:0-2238 GCA_043754155.1 Acidimicrobiia bacterium | reverse complement strand
TATGGAAGCACGTCATCGGCACACGGTTCAGGACGCACTCGAACACGCGACCCGGAACTGCAAGAACGCCTACATGAAGGGCAAACGCTCATTCGAAGTGCTTGAGAAACTGGAGCCTGTCGAATTGCGAAAATACTTGCCAAGCTTTGTTAGATGCGAACGTGTGTTGAATGCAAAACTTTGACGACGGACACCAGTGAAAAAGGCATTGAATCTCTAATCTGCAAGTCGCAACATTGCGACGCGTACTACGAGCCAGAGTAACCGGGACGAAAACGGGGACGCAGCTCTTTTCTGACGAAGGCACTATGTGCTGACTAGCGATACCCAAGTGAAGCAAAAGCAACACCACCATGAAGACGAAGAGCTACTCGCAGGAAAGAAAAAGAGCAGCCTCCCCCTTGCAGCAGACCGACGCGACAAACCGGGAGCCTAGATGACCATTTTACAAGTCGCTGAGCAGTTGCCAGGGAGGTGGCGGCGGTAGGGTCGTGGTGGGTAGAGTAACCGGTCGAATCGTCTGGGATCACGGCCAAACCACGCTCGACCGAAGCGTTTCTGGCGGCGTGTTTGGCTGAAAGGGGTGTCGCGAACCAACGGTTGTCCAGTGTAAGTCCAGCGGTAGGGATGAGCGCGGTGATCGTTGTGGTCGTTCAGGTACGCGGTCAAACGCGCGACAAATTCCGGGGCCGACGCGAAGTCGCCGCGTTTCAGGAAGCGACGAGCCAAAGTGCCGAACCAGAGTTCGACCTGGTTGAGCCACGAGCCGTGCTTGGGCGTGAAATGAAAAACATGCTTGTGCTCGGGATTGGTCAGGAAGTCGCGTCGTTGTTTGCCGTTGCGCAAGTCTTTCTTGTAAAAGGGCAGGCCGTTGAGTTTTGCCAGGAGTTCGCAAACCTCCAGGCTCCAATGGGTGTTCAGGTTGTCGAGAACCCAATGGCAGCGCTGGAAGTCGGAAAATCGCGACGCGACATGGGCCAGATGGGCGGCGAAATCGACGCTGGTGCGAGTCACGCCCAGGTCCCAAACGACCTTGCCGGTGGGGACGACGAACGAGGCGATCAGGCAACGGGCGCCGTGGCGGATATATTCGTGTTCACGTTTTTCGGGTTTGCCTGGCTGGGCCAAAATCGTGGGATGTTTTCGCTCCAAGATTTGCATGCCGGTTTTTTCGTCCGTGCAGATGACCAACTCGCCCTGCTGATGCAAGACGGGAGCTTGGACGTACAACTTGCAGATGTCTTGAGCCTTGGCGTCGAAGTCGGGATCGTGGCTGTTGAGCCAATAGACGCTGCGATGGGGTTTGATGTCAGCCGCATTCAGGATACGCCAGATAGTGCAGCGCGTCATTGCTTCGTCGGCGTGGCGGTTGACCAACTCAGCCGCGAGATCGTCGAGGCTCCATTGACTGGCGACGCAATCATGCTGACTGGTTTTGCTGGTGGCCAGAGTGACGACTTCCAGTTGTTCGTCGGGGGGAAAAGCTCCGGGGCCGGCCGGAGCGTGGAGCATCTTGCAGGCCAGTGAGACCGTGCTGAAGAAAGCGTGTGTGCCACAGAGCGACGGTGTTACGAGCACAGCCGAACTCGTTGGCGACCTGTAGGTTGGAAGGCAGATCTTTGCCTGCCAACCGCAAGATCAACCGACAGCGAAAGACCAAGGCTTGCGGCGTGGAATGAGCTCTGGTGAGAGCCTGCAATCGATCACGTGCTTGAAGATCCAAGACAATCGGCGGCGCAAAGGGGTTTGGCATGACGGACATCCTTGCCCAAGAGATCACGGCAATTGCCCAGCTTGACGTAAACGCCCCGCTTTATCAAGATCAATTGCAGCTGCACAACGATTTGTAAAATGGTCATCTAGTGCCATTCGTCGATTTCACCGACGTGCGTTTGGCTCGTGAAGCACACTACTCCGATTTCATCGACCGAAGCAGTGACGAACGACCGGAAATTCGACTAGGAACGACAATCTGGCCCCGTGAACCAAACTCGGCCACCCCTGAACCGGTTCAAAAGTACCAGCCAAACAAGCGATAACCTGCTGCACGTTCCCACATCGCCACGGAGTTTTGTTCGTTTCGCTGGACCGGGACGAACGACCGTCTAACCCGCGTTGGATAGAGAACGAGAGAAACGGAGAGTTGCCCGGTTCAACGGGTAAAAAGTCGCGACGACCATGGATGCGTGCTTGTCTCTACCAACGCCGACAAATCCCGTCAGAGATCCCGTGAAAGCG
>JAYUVJ010000152.1:0-5953 GCA_043754155.1 Acidimicrobiia bacterium | reverse complement strand
TCCCACGCGAATTTCAATACTGCGTTCGATGCCAACCAGTTTGGGGAACCATTCCCGCATTTGCTCTTCGGTGGTGCACTCGATGAACAAAGTCGCACTCAGCTTCCCCACACCAGGGATAAGGGGGTTGTAAACGTCGAGTTCGGTTTGAATGGCTTCATCGGTAACGAGTTTTTCCACTCGAGCCATTTCTTGAATTTGGAAGCGCATGGTTTCGCGGTTTTCAAAAACCAACGAAACCACGGTCCCCAGATGTACTCTTCGTAATGCTTTGAGCGAGATGATCCGAGAGCGGAATTCGGCTCGCCCGCGTTCATAGGCTCGGACGTCTTCGATATCGGCAAGGGTGAGCTTCGCGCTTCGAGATGTTCCGGCGTTTATGGGGTTATTCATTGTCATTTTGTTGTCATTTCGATGTCCTGGCTAGGAAAGGTTGGCCAGTAGAGGGGTTGAACTTCGACCATTAAGAAAGGAGCTCCTCTGAGGGTCAAGAAGGCGCTCGGTCGTTATTGACCTCGTTGGATCAGTCTGGTGACAGGCCGTAGGCACGGGCCACGAAGGACAATGGGTGCTGAGGAATGGAGCCGGTTTCTTCGGTAATGGCACCATTGGCGAGGTGACAATCACCGGTTACCACTTCTGAATTCGCAGCTATCACCGCAATACCAAGCGGCTTAGCGATCTTCTTGGCGATCTCGTAGTTATCTTCGCGATACCCCCACGTGCCGTCAATCCCTGAGCATTTGTTGACCAAGGTAATTTTGGTTCCGGTGAGCTTCATCAAATCACGACTCTTCAGACCCACTTGCTGGGCTTGGAGGTGACAAGCCACGTGGTAGGTGGTGGTACCTGGGATCGTTCCTTTGAACTCTGTATCGAGCGACGTGCCCTCCGCCTTGTGAATTTTCATCAGATACTCCGCAGCGTCAAAGGTATGTGCACCTATTAGTTCGGCATCTTTGTGTTCTGGCTCGCCTTTGAAGTATGCGGCATAGTCCCGCTTCAATACGTAGCCGCACGTTGGTTGTGGGACGACGATGTCGTGCCCGGATTTCACTGCTTGGGCGAGGGCGGGAATGTTCACACGAGCCTGCTCACGGAAATTGTCAAAATCGCCGCTGTGCAACCACGGAGCACCGCAGCAACCCACACCGGCAGGAAGTGAGCAGCTGATGCCGTTGTGTTCGTAAACCGCCACAAGGTCTTTGCCGATTTGTGGGCTTTGGTATTCCACGAGACATGTCGGGAACACCGCAACTTTGCCTTGATGCTTGCCGATCATGGGTACGGCCCGCCTTTTGAACCAGGTAGAGAAGCGCACCTTCGTATAGGGCGGCAGCAGACGCATGCTGGACACACCGAGAGTCTTGGCCAGCACTTTTCGAATCGGCGATCCCGGTTTGGCAATAGCGGCGTTCGCAAGCGGAGCAGTAAGTGAACCTACTTTTCCAAGAAGGTCGGTTTTGCCAAACATATAGTCAGCGGGCTTACGACCGTTCTTCTGTTTTTTGATGGCCGCAGCACGCAGCATGAGGCGAGGAAAATCGAGCTGCCACTCGTGACCTTGACCTGGGGTGTAGGGGCATCGAACGTCACACATTTTGCACTGAAAGCATTCGTCGACAACTTGGTCTTGTTCAGCCACGGTCATCAAATGCGCTTCTTGATTGGGCTTCTCATCAATGAACGCAAACATGGTGGGGAAACTGGTGCACAAACTGAAGCACACCCGACAGCCATGGCACAGATCGTACACACGGTTCATTTCTTCACGAAGGTCGTCTTCTTTGAAGTATTGCGGATGGGTGGGGTCATAGGTAATGGTCATGGCAGCATCCAAGGCCTTATCAAAATTGTGGTGAGTGTTACTAGTGTTACTAAGGTGATCGAAAGTTCGATCAATCGATGCGCATCGACCGACGTGCAACAGCCGGTAGCCGCCGATGACAACCAAACGAATGCGATTGCGAGTGTGCGGTCAAGCAAATGAGCCGCGAGCGTGTGATTGGAAGGTAAAAATACCAAAGGCGACACAGCGTCGATTTCCCGATGCGGTGCCGCCCCCGGCAGTACGAACTACGTTGGCACCATCCCCAAGAGAAGGGCGCTAGCGCGAAGCTTTAGGCCAGTGAATCGAGGCCCTGCTGGAAACGGCCAGCGTGGCTCTTCTCAGCGCGGGCGAGGGTTTCGAACCACTCGGAGATTTCGGTGAAGCCCTCCTCGCGAGCGCTCTTAGCGAAGCCTGGGTACATCTCTGTGTACTCGTAAACTTCACCAGCAACGGCTGATTTGAGGTTGTCTTCGGTGTCGCCAATGTCCATACCTGTTGCTGGATCGCCTGAGCCAAGGGTGGCTAGGTATTCAAGGTGGCCGTGAGCGTGACCAGTCTCGCCATCGGCGACGTTTTTGAACAAGCCTGCAACATCGGGATATCCCTCGATGTCAGCCTTCTGTGCGAAGTACAGGTACCGACGGTTCGCTTGGCTCTCGCCAGCGAACGCGTGTTGAAGATTTGCTTCGGTTTTTGTGCCTTTGAGGGACATGGTTACTCCTTGTTGGATGTACAAATTGTGGTTACAAAATGTGGGTGAGAAAGGTGCTACAAAAGGCGGTTAACAACCTGATAATTTTCGGCACTGCCCGCAACGGCCACGGAACGTAACTTCCACATCGTCCACGACAAATCCGTGCCGCTGTGATTTCGGAAGTGCCAGTTCAGAATCATCGATTTGGACATCAAAAATTGCGCCGCAAGCCGTGCACACCAAGTGATGATGATCACCAGTGTTGGGGTCAAATCTTGTGGCGCCGGTGCCGAAATCCAGGGATTGAATTTCCCCAAATTCACGGAGATCGTTGAGTACTTGATAGACGGTTTTAAGCGAAATCGTTGGCATAGTTGCTGCCGCTTCGCTGTAGATAGCTTCGGCGGTTGGGTGCGTGTGATTGTCATGCAAAAGGCGGAAGACTAGGTCTCGCTGTGGGGTTGCCTTTAGACCTTCTGACCGAAACAGGTCAACGAGTTCGGCGGGCGATTTCACGATTCCAACCCTTACACAACATTGATTGCTAGTCAACAATGATTGTTGCTTAACCGAACAACGCGTTATCGCGATGTTCTCCTCGGCCTCAAACCCACACCGTGGAAAAAGACGCTGCGTCGTCCCGTCGGCACAAAATCTCCCACCGAACACTCCCCACTGGAAACTCGACCAAACTTCTTTCCCATGCTGGCACTGCATGACCTGTTTGACGTAACCCAAATTGTTGGGCGACTCGTCCGAGCAAAACTGGGTGGACCAGCAACCGCGGGCACGATGTGCATTGTGGTGGACGAACAGGATCGGTTATTGGTAGTGAAATCGTCGTATCGCCGGTTGTGGAGTTTCCCGGGAGGCTTTCTTGATCCCGGTGAGGATCCGCAGATCGGCGCCGAGCGTGAGGTGTTGGAAGAGACAGGAATAAGTGTCCGCCACGCCACGTTGGTTCGTGTCAGGCCCCGAAAGTCCCACACGGATTACCTCTACATAGCCAAGGCTCACGAGCAGGGGACGGCGACTACCGCCTGGGAGATTGCCGCTACGGGTTGGTTCCCCATCGAACGGATGCCCGAACTTGACCCCGTCGCCTTCTCCGTTGTGTCTAACGAAGATGGTGGGCTCGCAGGAGTTGTTCAACGCTTTCGTGCGGGGATACCAGCAGTTTCGTAACGAGAGTTCTATTCATGGATGGATTTACAGCTCGCCATATGCCGTGCATCGACAAGGATCTACGCATGGCTTTTTCTTCACCACTTGATCGACGTGCGGTTCTGGGCGGCGCAGCGACAACGTTCATTATGGCGGCCATGGGCGTGGCCATTTCATTGGCACTTGGCGAGTTATTAAGTTGGGACAAGCAATCCAAGTCGCTGTTGATGACCGTGTTTCTCCTCGCAGGTTGCGTACTGGGCGGGTTTCGCTCGGGTCTTCTTCACCCACCAGCACCGCTTAGTAATGGTGCAGCGGCCGCCGCACTTGCCTACGCTCCGCTCGCCATCCTGCAGCGAATCCTGTTTGGAAAATCCGTCAACATCATCACGATTACCTTTGCCACGTTTATTGCTGCGTCGTTTGGCGTTTTCGGAGGCTTGGTCTCAAACCAGGCTAACCAGACCCGCCGAAAGACCGGCCGCTGACTAAACTCGACAAACGTTCCACCAAACAAACAAGCTCTTACCGATGTTGTGACGTCTGGTTGGAGCCCCCTTGACAAGGTTTCGCAACACCACGTTTGCAAAGCGCACAGTGATTTCACATCGAGTCGTCAAAAACTCGCACCACAGCCCGCCTCAAAAGGTTTCGCCGCTTATCGGGCCGACCAGATGGCATGGTTGACGTAATTTTCGAGTAGTTCTTGGCGACCCGAAACCGGTGATGGGTCTACTCCCCCAGTGGTGGCTTTGTCTGCCAATTTTGCCAACGTTGCTTTGCCGCTGAGAATGTCTTGACCGGCCTTCGACGACCAACCGGAGTAGCGGGTATCGCGGGCATCCTCCAGCACGCGTGATTCCAACAATTCCGCTGCCACCAACAGCGATTGCGCCAACGTGTCGATGCCTCCGATGTGGCCGTGGAACAAATCGGTGCGGTCCATGGATTGGCGACGAAGCTTGGTATCGAAGTTGAATCCACCAGAAGTGAACCCACCGTGGCGAAGAATTTCGTACACCGCAAGTGAAAGTTCTTCTACCGAGTTGGGGAACTGATCGGTGTCCCAACCATTTTGCATATCGCCGCGGTTGGCATCGATGGAACCAAACACACCGGAGTCGATAGCCGTCAGCACTTCGTGGTGGAACGAGTGGCCACCGAGCGTTGCGTGATTCACTTCGAGGTTTACGAAGTACTCGCCTTTCAGGTCATAACGATCTAGAAATCCAGCGACGGTGGCGGCGTCGTAGTCATATTGGTGCTTGGTGGGTTCCTGGGGCTTGGGTTCGATGAGAAGCATGCCTTTGAAACCAATCTTGCGTTTGTGTTCAGCGACCAGGGTGAGAAACCGCCCGAGTTGATCCGCTTCTTGGCGCAAGCGTGTATTCAAGAGCGTTTCGTAGCCTTCCCGTCCGCCCCAAAGCACGTAGTTTTCGCCGCCAAGGTCTTTGGTGGCTTGCATCATGTTGCGCACTTGGCCCGCGGCGTAGGTGAACACTTCGGGATTGGGGTTAGTGGCGGCACCGGCGGCATAGCGAGGATGGGAGAACAGGTTCGCAGTCCCCCACAGCAACTTCACGCCAGTTTCGGCTTGTTTATTCGCAGCACGCTCTACGAGCACACCGAGATTGGCCCCAGATTCGGCCAGTGTTGCACCTTCGGGCGCCATGTCTACGTCATGGAAGCAATAGTAAGGCGTGCCGAGTTTTTGGAAGAATTCGAATGCAGCGTCTTGTTTGGCAAATGCGGCCTTCATCGGCTTCGCCCCGGCAACGAGCCACGGACGATCGAAGGTCCCGACACCAAACACATCTGAGCCTGGCCAATTGAAAGAGTGCCAGTAACAAACAGCGATACGAAGGTGATCTTCCATTCGTTTCCCAGCGACTATGCGATCGGGATTGTAGACCCGGTACCCAAGACCACCTTTCGGGTCGGTGCCAGCGAAGGCAACTGGGTTTGGAACATCAGTGAAGAACGTAGGCATGGCAGGAATTCTACTGGCGGATCACATCCGCATACAGCCATCGTTTCGTCGAACACAGGCATGGCTGCATCGGAAAGCACACAGAACATCAGTAAACGTTTTCCGGGTTCGACGCGAACCGCACCTGCTTTGCGCCCAATTACCGGGACTACGCGTTTGACGCGGCATGGGGTTCTCTTTGGCTGGTTCGGTCCATGACGTTAGTCGGAGGGCGCGGTAGCGGCATTTGAGGGTGTAATTCCGGGTTGATCGGTAGCCATACCCAATGCGTTTT
>JAYUVJ010000151.1:0-22526 GCA_043754155.1 Acidimicrobiia bacterium | reverse complement strand
TCTTCGACTGTTCGATTGCGCTGGCTACTGAAGCGCTCAGGGAAACCGAGGCCGGATACGAAGGACCACTCAACTTGGATCGCACGTTGGTCAGGTCGTTCGCCATGTCGAGCGCGCTCGCGTACCGTTCCGCGGGCTCTTTCGCCATCGCCTTGCGGACGATGTGATCGAGCGCGGGTGGAAGCCCTGGCATCAGCTCGCTGATCGGACGCGGGTGCTCAGTAATGATCTTGAAAAAGAGATTCTGCAGGGTTGGCGCGTCGAACGGCTTCATCTGCGCGAGGACCTGATACAGCACTCCACCGACCGCGAAAATATCCGTAGCCGCGGTAGTTCTTCCCTCGGTGATCTGCTCGGGAGCCATGTAGCTCGGGGTTCCCAGGATCGACCCGGTGCTGGTCATGCTCGAAGACGCTAAATGCGCGACGCCGAAATCCATGATCTTTGCCCGCCCGTCGTCGCCGACGCGAATGTTGGCCGGCTTGATGTCGCGATGCACCAGGCCATGATTGTGGGCAAAGGCTAAGCCTCGGGCTGCTCCCAACCCAACTACGGTGGCCTGTGAGGCATCAAGCTGGTAGCCGCTGTCCAGTAGGTTGCGAAGGCTTCCCCCGGCGAGATACTCAGTCACCAGGTACGGTGGCTCACCAAGCGCGTTCGAGCGATGGTTCACATCGTGAACGATGACAATATTGGGGTGCGAAAGCGGAGCTAAAACTTCGGCTTCGCGTTGGAAACGACGGAGGAATGCCTCGTCAGATGCAAGCGAGGCGTGGAGAAGCTTGACCGCTACTTGTCGACGAAGCCGGGTATCAGTGGCCAGATACACCCGGGCCGAAGCGCCGGTGCCAAGCAGCGCAGTCAAACGGAACCGATTTCCCAGCGTATGACCGACGAGATTTCCTGCAAACAAATTGGCCACCTGCCAAAATTAGCGGCGTGAATTGGGTTTAACGGGGATAGGCCACTCAGTGGCCTCAGGGGGTAACCCAGCAGGACTACCGGCTTGGCTGGTTTCGCTGACACAATAGAAGGCGTGAGTACTTCGCGAGCGTTAACCAGTGGAGCCGTCCCGAATCCCAAAACTCCCTCGTTATGGAGGAAACGGCTGCCGCTGCTGGGAACCATCCTGGCTGTCGGTTTAGCTTTCTACCTGCTCCTCATTGCTTTTGCGGGGGCCGAAATCGGTAACAAGGTCAAGTATCCGGTGGGTTTGGAGGCAGTTGATCCAATTCCCGAAGCCCAAACTGTGCCAGCACAAACCATTATTCGTGCTGATCTGGAGTTTGGTTATGAGGGTGCGTTCATTCTTAACGGACGCGAAATTCCCGCAGACCAAACAAAACTTGAAAGTAGCACCGGTGTACTTACCTTCACACCCGCATCCGGAAATGAATACACCCTGCTGCCAGGAAGCGTTGTACGCATGACAGTGGAGTACTGGCCGCTCAAAGGAACCCGTGACGCCGACGGGCGAGCCTTCAGCTGGTCCTTCACGGTGAGCTGAGCTGAAGCCTTGTCGTGAACTCTCCCGATTCATCGCCTTCGATTTTGCCGCCGGTGTCGCAAACACCGCAACCACTGCAAACACCGCAAACACCGCAAACACCGGTCTTGCAGGAGGGCCTAACCGGTTTGTCGGTTGAAGAATTTTCTGAGCAGGCGGGAACCTGGATTCAGGAGAACAAGCAATTTGCCCCGCCTGACTACGGTGCGATTTTGCCACCGCCGCTGTTTGAGCGCGGGGTCGCCTGGCAAAAGTTGTTGTTCGCGAACGGATGGGCTGGAATCGATTGGCCGGTTGCCTTTGGTGGGCGCGGTCTGAGTGTCGAGCATCGCTCCGGTTGGGTTCATGCCTGCGCTTTGGCAGGAGTACCGCCGTTTCTCAATATGGTGGGCATGGTGTTGGCTGGCGGCTCCACCCTGTTGTTTGGCACCGAAGAACAGAAACGGGAACACCTTCGAGCTACGTTGGCCGGTGAACGGGTTTGGTGTCAGCTTTTTTCTGAGCCTGGTGCCGGGTCCGATTTGGCCGCACTATCGACGAGGGCTGAGGCTGACGGCGATACATTCATAGTAAGTGGACAGAAGGTTTGGTGTTCAGGTGCTCGCTACAGCGATCATGGAATCCTCATGGCCCGAACAAATAGTGTGGCCTCGAAACACAAAGGCATTTCGTTCTTTTTGTTGGACATGAATCTGCCGGGAATTACCATTCGCCCCCTTAAGCAAATGACGGGTGAAGCAGAGTTCGATGAGGTGTTCTTCGATGACGTTCGGATGCCAGCTTCGGCCTTGCTCGGCCCGTTGAACGGAGGTTGGATGGTGGGAATGGCGACGTTGACGAACGAACGCGGATCTATTGGTACGGCGGCAATTTCTATGGGGCGCAGAACCGATGCGCTGCTCGGACACATTCGCAACGCGGCAAACCAGGGTACAAAAGAGGATCCAAAGGGGCGACTCGATGGTGGGGTGAGAAACAACGTGATGGACCTCTACTCAGCTGGTCGAGTATTGGCGATGCTCGGTGGTCGACAGGGTCCCGTGGCTTCAACAGCATCCTCACTTCTCAAGCTGGGAATAACCGAATTGATGTTCACGGCCGCAGAAGCTCGCGTAGGTCTGGCAGGTTCAAACGCGATGCTCGCCGACAACGATGCATCAATGTCGTTGTTGGCTGCACCTGGTGGTCGTATTGCTGGTGGCACTAGCCAGATACAACGCACGCTTATTGGCGAACGTCTGTTGGGACTTCCGCCTGAACCAAAGCACGCGTGACTACGCCCTGGTTGAGGGGTAACCGGAAAGTGACACCCTTGGGTAACGATACAAACAACGACTCAAGCAACCCCTAACCGAGTAGCAATCAGCGATACGGCAGCAAGCCCGTCGACTTCGGTACAAACGTTGACAAGCGGACGGTTGCGCCATGGTGCGCGATGGTCAACCAAACTCGATTCTCTATCGGGGAATTGATCGTTGTCATCGGTGTCCGCCGCGCCAATATTTGGCCAAGTTTTCCCCCTGCTGATGCCTTGAGTTTCTACCCGAATTGGCCACGCTTTGCAAACGAACAACTCCGGGGCCAGGAGATAGGCCACGGCGCCCGGGTCGTGCAGAAACACTCCGCGGTGCCCTGAACCCTGGCGGGTGAAGGTTTGGTAGATCGGAAGGATTCGCCCAAGGTGGCGACCCATTTCAGTGGGGTGGGAGGCAAAACGATCAATCATCTCGTCAGTCATCAGCATCTGCTGGGTGACGTCAAGGCCGACCATGGTAATTTTCCAACCGCCACCAAACACAATGTCTGCGGCTTCAGCATCGTTAAAGATATTTGCCTCGGCGGTTGGGGTGGCATTTCCTCCGCACAACGCATTGCCGCCCATGACAATAACTTCGCCTACCAAATCGACCAGGTCAGGATGATCGCTAAGCGCAACGGCAATATTCGTAAGTGGACCTACGGGTAACAGGACCAGGTCACCCTCATATTTTTGGGCCATGCGGTAAATGAATTCGCTGGCAGATTCGTTCAACGGGCCGTGGGTGAGTTCCGGAAGATCTGCGTTTCCTTGAGCGTTGTGACCGTGAATGTGCGGCACTGGACCGTGGTAGTTCGAGGCGATCGGCGCAGAAGCGCCCGCCACTACAGGAATATCGGTACGGCCACCGATTTGTAGAAGAGCTAGTGCGTTATGGGTCGTAGTGGTGGTGTGAGCGTTCCCGAATACGGTGGTGCATCCCACGAGTTCGATCTCTGGAGAATTCAACAACACCGCCAACGCCAAGGCATCGTCAATCCCTGGATCGGTATCGAACAGAACAGGCCTAGGAGCAGCAGTCATGGTTGTGGATCATACGTGCCCGAACTACGCTTCATTGCACTCCCGCAGCATCGCCAGAAGGGAAGGAAACACTGCGCAATGACTTGCGCTTCGCTGCACTAGGGTCGGCGCATGTCTGTGATTGACAGCTCGACCGGGGCCCGTGCTGCCCAGTTGGTGACGTTGCGCGCCCGGGTTGAGCATCACAACGTTCGCTATCACACCCTTGATGATCCAGAAATATCCGATGCCGAATACGACGCTTTAGTTCGTGAACTGGCGAGTTTGGAAACGGCGCTTGAGGCAGAACTCGATGCCGCAGAGTTGCTGTTGGCCGATTCACCAACACAGCGCATTGGCGCACCCGTATCGACAGCGTTTGGTGAAGTAACGCACATCTCCCCCATGATGTCGCTCGACAACGTCTTTGATGGCGACGAACTGGCGGGATGGTGGAAGCGAAACGAAAAGTTGTTGGGGGCAGAAGCGGCAGACCGTGCCCGATTCGTTTGTGAACTCAAGATCGACGGCCTGGCCATGTCGTTGCTGTACCGAAACGGTGAATATGAGCGGGCAGCCACCCGAGGTGATGGGCGCGTTGGCGAGGATGTGACCGAAAACGTCCGTACTATCGCTGCGGTCCCAAAGAATATTGTCCCAGCCAACCAGAAGGATTTGTTCAGCTCTGCCGTTCCTACCCTCCTCGAAGTACGCGGCGAGGTGTTTATGCCCCGCGAGGCATTCGAGGCACTCAATCGCAGACGAGGCGAAGCAGGCGAGCCGTTGTTCGCGAACCCTCGAAACTCTGCAGCTGGATCGTTACGACAAAAAGATTCAAGCGTTACAGCGGGGCGGGAGCTGTCGTTTCTGTGCTACCAACTCGGTGTCGTGGAGGGTGGACCAACGTTAACAACACATTCGGAAAGTCTCACCTTTCTTGGCGAAGGTGGCTTTCCGGTTAACCCTGCAATCAAGGTTGTGGACACACTTGATGAGGTGCTGGAGTTCTGCCTGTATTGGCAGCATCATCGGCACGATTTGAGTTACGACATCGATGGCATCGTGATCAAGCTCGATGATCTTTCGCTACGTGCCGAGTTGGGCGTGACCTCCAAGGCGCCACGCTGGGCAATTGCTTATAAGTTTCCTCCCGAGGAACGCCACACAATTCTTCGCGACATCATGGTGTCGATCGGTCGCACCGGGCGGGCAACCCCGTTCGCCGTATTGGAACCGGTGTTTGTTGGTGGCTCCACTGTGGCGATGGCCACGCTCCACAATCAAGATCAGGTACGACTGAAGGATGTACGCCCTGGCGATACGGTGATCGTCCGCAAAGCCGGCGACGTGATCCCCGAGGTGGTTGGGCCGGTCCGATCCTTACGCCCTGCAGGTCTGCCGGAGTGGGTATTTCCTACACTTTGCCCCGCCTGCGAGGAACTTCTGGTTCGCCCGGAGAACGAAAGCGATACTCGGTGCGTCAATACAGATTGCCCGGCAATGGCCTGGGCTCGCATTGCGCACTTCGCATCGCGAGGTGCAATGGATATCGAGGGCCTAGGCGAACGCACCATTGGCTCGTTCATCGATCTTGGCCTGCTCAAAAACGTTGGCGAGATTTTCTCCCTACACGAACGTACTACTGAACTTCGCCAGCTTGAAGGCTTCGGTGAAACCTCTATTCGCAATGTGCTTGAAGCTATCGAAACGTCGAAAACCCGTCCGCTCGGCAACCTGCTGTTTGGCCTCAATATCCGCCATGTTGGTTCCACCATGGGTCAGGTATTGGCGAAAGCTTTCGGCCACATGGACCGGCTTGCTTCAGCAACTGTCGCAGAGATCGCTGCTACCGAGGGCGTTGGCAGCGTGATTGCTGAGAGCGTTGCTGAATGGTTCGCAAGACCAGCAAATGCAATTCTTGTAGAAACTCTGCGCGCCTACGGTTTGAATTTTGAAGGTCCGGCTGGCCCCACCGAAGAGCAAACGCTGACGGGAATGTCCGTCGTCGTTACCGGTTCTTTGGAAGGCTTTTCTCGTGATGGGGCGGAAGAAGCCATTGTGGCCAGAGGCGGAAAATCACCCGGAAGTGTTTCAAAGAAAACGACGGCGGTCGTTGTGGGCGCCGAGCCAGGGGCCGCAAAGCTTTCTAAAGCCGCGGATTTAAGTATTCCGATCCTTGATGAGGCTGCGTTTGTCAAGCTGCTCGAAACCGGTGAACTGCCCCGGTAATCAGACACACCGGCACCTATCGGCACACAAAGTTACCTGGCCTAAAGTTACTGACCCAAATAGGTAAGCATTTCGTCTCGGCTGACAAAACCATTTACCAATGGATCTGCGGCCTCCAGCTCTGCGTCTCGCTGTTGATTAGATCGTCGGTCACGGAGGTGATGTACAACAAGCGAGCCTGCGCAGAGCCCCCCGTAGCAACCGACCATGCTCCAAAATAGTGGATCGTTGTTGTGTTCGAGGTACCGGGCAAACGCATGGCCAAGGGAAATCGCGCCCAGAAAGGTGGTGGCCAGCTGCCTACGTGGGGAGTAACGCGTGTAACCCATATGTTCCAGCACGAAATCAAGCACAAGAGGTAAGGGAAGCGCAAACAGCAACATCGTGTCGAGGTTTCCAGGCCACCGAACTCCAAAACGAGCGAGAATGAGCACTGCGATTGTGACGGGGTAAAGGACCAGACATCGCCGGCAGACCAATCGGCCTCCAACGTGCGCGCATCGATCGTGCTCGTCGCCCCAATGATGCGTCCAAAGCATGTCGCGAACGAAGGCACTGCGCGGTTTCGTTGGGCCTAGATCGAGACCGTCGCGGTTATTTCCACGTAACTCGTTGTGAACGGTCCCGATCTGGCGTATTCCGATGTTCATCACTAGGTCTATCGGCCCATAGCCTTCAGTTCTTGAGCGTTCACGAGCGGTAGAGACGCAACTAGTGAGTATTTCTAGAGTTCTGTAACAGTCCCAGAGCTGAGCCAAACGGAAACCGGGTATCTGACTGAATCGATCCTCAGTCTTGGGCAACGACCTACTAGCAACCTCGGGGAATCAATTGCTGAACCATTGGCCCTACGCTTGAGCCTCGTGTCTTCTTTTCGCCAAACCTCCGACATGTTGCCGGGCACGGGAGGTACAACAGACCCGCAAGACACCCATCATGCAGCCCGGGAAGCGAACTCAGTTGAGCGGCAACCCACATCAAGGATTCTTCGCCCGAACCGCGGCGGTTCACGTCGTAGAAGTCGAGGTGTTGAAGGGGTTTGGCCCTGGATTCTTCGTGGCGGTTGGTTCAGCACCGCATTGTTGTGCGCTCCCCTCCTCGGCGAGGCGCTCGCTACTCGGTCGAGACCCGTGCAACTACTTGTCATGGTCGTTTCCTGGCTCGTTTGGGGTGCTGGGCTGGTAGCAACCCTGGTTCCGCACCCGATTGGCCTTGTTGGATTGCGAATTGCCGGGCCGTTGCTCCTGGTAACGAGCATTTGGGCGGCACTTCAACCAAACACGACAACAACGTCGCGGATACTTTGTTTAGTTTGCGCGCTTATTATTACCCTAATCGTATTAGTTCATGAGACAGGGCACTTCTGCGTCAATGGCCCGGCTTATCCCAACGAACGGCGATTCCTTCTTCGTCCTGCCGCTTCGCTTTTTCTGATTGCTCCGGTCGCTAGCGCCCTGGTAGCCGCGGGATTAATCACCGGTCCGTTGTTGCTCGCCAGCACTCAGTGGGTCGTTGGCGGAATCGTGACGGTTTTGGGTTTGGTCATGGCCTACCTACTTACGCGATCCCTCTTTGCCTTGGCGCGCCGATTCTTGGTGTTTGTCCCAGCTGGGTTTGTCATCCACGATTACAGCGCACTGCGTGAACCGGTGCTCTTTAAGCGCGGCCAGATCGAATGCATGCGCGCTGCTCCGGCAGACTCCGACTCCCTCGATCTCACCCTTGGTGCCCCTGGTTTGGTTCTTGAATTCTTGCTAAAGGAAAAGGTGGAAATGTCGCGACTAAAGGGGCCGCGAGATCGCATCGGGGAAACAGGAAAATCCGCACGCTTTCTCGCCGTTCCCACCCTGCCAGGGCGCCTCCTCAACGAAGCCCGCACCCGCCGCTATCGCGTTGGTTAAGCGCGTTCACCCGGTGGTTCCTCTCCACTCGGTCAGCATTACTGCCGATGGGTACCGGCTCATTGCCACAAGGGGACTCCGAGGCTTTGGCGACGGTTTAATTGCCGTTTCGCTTTCTGCCTACTTAAGCAACCAGCTGGGTTACTCGGCAACTCGAATTGGCATTGTCGTTACCGGAATGCTCCTGGGTTCGGCGTTGCTCACGCTGCTTACGGGTACTGCGGCTTCGGGACTTTCTCGAAGGTCGTTGCTACGGGCAGGGGCGTTATTGGCCATAGCAACGGGTCTGGTTTTTGCCACGACCACAAGTTTTGCTCTGTTGCTCATCGCTGGGGTGATCGGCACAGTGAACCCCACATCTGGCGATGTGAGTGTGTTTCAACCAATTGAACAAGCGTTGCTGCCCGACACCACAAGTACCGAACGACGCTCGTCGGTTTTCGCCCGTTACACCTTCGCCGGTTCCTTTGCTGCTGCTGCAGGAGCGCTAAGCGCAGGTTTGCCCAAATTGATGGGATGGAGGCCCCAGTCGGTGTTTCTCGTGTACTCCCTCGTTGCCGCGTTGGGTCTTATGGTTTACCTTTCCATGACGTCAGGGGTCGAAGGATCTTCCTTAGTGACACCCACGGCGTTGCGTGAATCGAAGCAAATTGTCTATAGGTTGGCGGCGCTGTTCAGTCTTGATTCGTTTGGGGGAGGATTCGTTCCGCAATCGATTCTCGCCCTGTGGTTGTTCCGACGATTCGATTTTTCGCTGGCACGAGCCGGCCTCGTTTTCGCTGGGATGGGTGTGTTGTCGGCTGCTTCGGGCTTTGCCGCAACCCGCATCGAACGGCGACTGGGCCCCATTCGCACTATGTCGCTCACCCACATGCCCGCCCAAATGTTACTGATCGCTGCTGCGTTTATGCCCAACGGAACAGCTGCGGTATTTTGTCTTCTGGGCCGAAGCCTGTTGGCAAGCATGGATGTTCCGGTTCGCAATGCCTACGTGATGAGCGTGGTAGTTCCTGCTGAACGCGCCGCCGCTGCAAGTGTCACCAACGTTCCACGAAGCCTTGCCTCGGCACTACCTCCGCTAGGGGCGGGCTGGATGCTCGATCACTCTATGTTTGGCTGGCCGCTTATTTGTGCCGGAATTTGTAAGCTAACTTATGATTTACTGCTGCTAAAGATGTTCGGGAGCGTCGCCCTTAAACCTTCAAAGCACAAGGCCTAAGCGCCACGAGAGCTCCGGCCCGAAGCTGGATGCTCCCAATGTCCGAGAAAACTCAGCACTCCTTCGGATTCCCTCACCAGGGCTGGATCAACTTCAAAGCGCAAGCCGTTTTGCCACCAGTCATATGTTGAGCGGTACTGCTCATCTTGAATGGCTGCAGTGATTTCATAGGTTCCAGCCAGAATCGGAAGCTTATCAATCACATAATCGAAGTAACCACTGCCCTCGAGCACTTCAGGAACCATGTCGTATTCACGAATATTCACACCCGTTACATGCACTCCGTCGAGGCGATGCATAGCAAATCCAAGCACCGGCCTACGAAGTGGCTTTCCGTTGATCGTGTAGTGAATGCGCACGGCAATTCCATCACCGGTTTTTACCCTTTCGACCACTTCACCACGGCCACGCTTGGATACCAATTCGATGGATTCGATGGTCGCCGATCCATCCCCCCAACGCGTGCCTTTACCGCCCTCATGATGAATCTCGGCCACGTGCACTTCGCCTAGGTAGGCATCGATCACGTCGCGAGTAGGGCCGACCATTTTCAGTTCACCATGGCTCATCCATGCCAGACGATCACACATTTGGCGCACCGAACCCATGGCATGGCTCACGATAACGATGGTCTTGCCCATGTCTTGCAGATCAGCAAACTTCTCAGCACACCGACGTTGAAAGGTTTCGTCACCCACAGCCAATACTTCGTCGACCAAGAGCACATCCGGGTCAACGTTGATGGCTACGGAAAATCCTAAGCGGACGTACATTCCCGATGAGTAGTTCTTCACCGGTTGATCAATGAAACGCTCAAGTCCGGCGAACTCGACAATTTCATCAAACTTGCGATCCAGCTGTTTGCGGCTCAATCCAAGAATCGAACCATTAAGGTAGACGTTCTCGCGACCGCTCAGCTCCGGGTGGAATCCGGCGCCAAGTTCCAACAGCGCACTCAGCTTTCCCTCGACGTTTACCGAGCCTTTATCGGGCCGCAAAATTCGGGCCATGCACTTCAACATGGTGGATTTCCCGGAGCCGTTCTCGCCGATGATGCCAAAGGTTTCTCCCTGGTGAATATCGAAAGTCACATCGTCGATCGCCCAAAACTCTTGATACTTGGCCCGCTTGCCCCGCATCAACGTCGCCTTCAAACTGTCGTTTCGCTCGTGATAGAGCCGGAATCGTTTCGACAAATGATCCACTCGAATCGATGGCTCGCCGTTGGTCATAATGTGTCGACCCGAATGTGCTTGTGACACCGATCCTGGAGCCGAAGCTCGCCCTCCTGCCACGATCAAGTTTGCTGGATCGGTCTTTTCGTTGCTGTCAGCCTCGCTTTGTTGGCGATTTGTGGCATTCGTGGTTTGCTGCGGCGATCCACCATTTGCGATTGGTTGCCCGCCCGTTGGGCTCGCTGCCGTTCCGCCAGCGTTGGGGACCACGGCCGCAATGGGTTCATCAGCCGACGAAGCGGATTCCGAATGCTTTTCGAGCCCAGCCACTAGAGCTCCTCAGCGAAACGGGGTTCGAGCCTGCTGAAAATGCGCCAACCGATGAGCAACGTCCCCACCGATACGACGGCCAAATACAAGATGGTGGAGAGCGGTGGAAATGCGCCGCTGTACATCAGTTTTCGGTAGGCATCCACGAAGCGCATCATAGGATTCAACCGAAAAATCCGGAACAGCATGAAGTGCCCAGAACGTTGTTCTGGCACCAAGGCCACACCATCGGCTCCGCGAACGATGGGCGTCAGGCGATCCTGCACCAAGGTCGTCTTGTACAGAATTGGTGTGAGGTAGAACCAGATTTGCATGCCAATTCCTACAAAGTGCTGGATGTCCCGAAAGTACACATTCAGCGCGCTTAGCAAAAGCGAAATGCCAAGAACAAACAGCGTATGGAAAAAAATCAACACCAAAATCGCGGGAATCCACGTGAAGACAATGTGGTGGGGCGGCCAAACGAGAAATGCGAAAGACAACACCAATAGTTCGATAAGGAACGTCACCAGCCACGAGAGCACCGATGCCGCAACGACGTACTCTCGGGGAAAGTACACCTTCTTCACCAAGTTGGAGTTCCCAACAATCGAAGGCAGCGTCGCTTGAATGCCATTGTTGGTGAAGCCCCAGGCCAGCAGACCTACGGAAAGCCACAGGGTGAAGTTGCTTAGTCCGCTTGGACTTCCCAGCTCAGCGGTATTTCCCTGAAACAGGTTTCCGAACACCAACGAAAAGATGGCGATGGTGGAAATTGGGTTGAGCATCGACCAGGCCCAACCGAGCGCCGTTCTTTTGAACTTGCCCCGGAGTTCACGAGTGGTGAGGTTCCACAACAGCTCCCGACCTTGGTACAGCTCAGCGGCTGCGGTCATGACTTGGTGCCTTTGCGGACTTTGTCCCGCAGCCCAGCGATGGCACGGTAGGCCGGGTAGATCGGGGTCTTGTTCAAAATGTCCAGTTTGCGTCGGGCGGCACCGAGGTGTTTTTGGGTTTCGGCCAACTCTGCTGAGAGGCGTCGCACGTCAACATTGGAGGCTCCCCCACCGGCCCCCGAACCTCCGCCGACCAAACGACCACGATCGGTGCGAGCGGCGCGCCATGATCCAGGATCGGCGGCCAACCCGGCAAGAGGGCCCACAACCGAGGACCAACGGAACCGATCGGCCAATCCAAGCGCAGCCGTCGAGCACGATGCCCGAAACCCATCATCAGTAAGTACACGGAGCAATGCGGCCGTCATGGCATCAACATCGTTTGCGGGGATGCGAATACCTGCGCCCGAATCTTGGACCAAATCGGAAAGGACATCGCCTTCTGTGGTGATCGTTGGCAGACCGACCCAGAAGTGATCCAACATGCGCGTGCGCCAAGCCAACCGTGACTCGGCCATGGCTTTTGCTGCCACTACGCCCACGTGGGCTTCGGCCAGATACCAGCCGCGCTCGTCGTAAGGAACCCAGGGACCAAACACCACATGGCCGCTCTCAACCAAACCAAGTTCGGTAGCCCGAGCCTTGAGAGCCCGGGTCACGGCCATTTCGGGAACCCCCCGACCCTCAAGTTCAAGGCCCATAAAGAACAGTCGAGCGGAAGGAACGTCGCTACGTACACGTACGAATGCTTCGAGCAAACCCAGTGGATCGAACCAATCCCAAGTGCCGCCGCCCCACAGAATCACTTTGTCGTCGACGCCGATGCCGGGGAACTTTCCGCCACGCAAGACTGGGGCGGAAGGCATCGAAGTAGGCAGATCAGGACAGCCAAAGGGAACTACGTCGATGAGTTTGCGCAAATGCGGGTCGTGACCATGGGCAACCTTGTCCAAGCGTCCGCGCGAGGCCAACATGCCTACCCAAAAATCGCGCTGACGTTCCGAGGCGCACACAAAGAAATCACCAACGTCCATCAGTTCGTTCAGCGTGCCAATCTCATGGGCCTTGGAGCCTTCAGCCTGTTCACGAGTCATGGCGTCGTATTGTTCGAGCGATCCAAAGATCCACGGATCGTAAAGATCAACCACCACTAGAGCGCGGGTGTGAGCCAGGAATGGGTAGCGACGCAAGTCAAAACCAAACACCAGCACGGCATCGGCATGATCCACCAGTTTCAGCAGCTCAGCGGAATCGGAGAACTGCACCACCGTGACATCGGGATGCGAACGTCCGACTGGGGAAGGCGAAGCCAGCGTCGTCGGTACGAATTTACTAAGTGCACAGGCTAATTCCCAGGAACGAATCGCCGTACCAGCCATTCGTGGACCAATGACATCAGAAGACGAAAGCACCACGAACCGCGAAACGGGAGTCTGTGCAAACAGCTCCGGAATGCCCAGGAATCGTGCGACCTTATCGAGCGTGGCAATATACGGGGGCTGATCGTTACCTAATGCTTCAAGTGGTTTGCCAAACGAGGCGAAGACGGTTTCATCCGACACTTGACGCCGGGACTGAATTTGGTGACGGAGGGCCAAAATGCCATCGAGATCATCGAGCACATCATTGACTGCATGCATACGACCTGTGGCAATGCGATGCACCGATTCCATCTCGTCGGCTTGCGTACCCACATCGTAAGAAGCTCGATCGCTGCGAGCATCACCACGAGCCCTACGTGCACAGAGCAAAAGTGCGGCAGAGAGCAATTTCGGCAGCGCTTCATCACCAGCGTTTTTCAACAACGTACGCAGGGCATTGCGTTCCAGCAACAAGATACGTTCGTGGGTTGCAAACCGTGACGAGGTGCCGTGGTGACGGTGAAAGCTACGAGCGTGGGCGGCCAAACGCGTGCGGTACCCGCAAACCTGAAGACGCCAGCCAAAATCGACGTCTTCAAAGTAGGCAAAGTAGGCCGGATCGAAGCCACCGAGGTCTACAAACACGTCACGGCGAACCAGCATCGATCCACCACAGGCGAACGGAAGTACACGACCGTCTGCGGCATCACCGAGTAAACCCTTAGCAAGCGCCTCTTGGACACTAAGCCCGAAACCTTGCTGTTGACCAAACCCGTGAAAGTTAATCGTGCCGTCCACAAAGTCAACGTGCGTTCCATCCCAATCGAGAACGGTTCCGGCGACGCAAATGAATCCGGCACGGGGGTCATATTGCGAAACCAAGCCACGAAGCCAGCCGGGATCAAGTCGCATGTCATTGTTGACGAGGGCCACGCAATCGCTAGTTGCATGTTCGGCGGCCAGGTTTACTGCCGGAGCAAACCCCAAATTAGTCGGCTGCGCCAACGTTTCAACCCATGGATAGCTTGCGGCCAACAACTCGCGAGATCCATCTCGAGAATCGTTCTCCACACAAATGGTGTGCAACAGTTCTCTGGGATAATCGAGGGCAACGATGGAATCCAAGCAGGGTGAAAGGTGTTCACGCCCGTTGTAATTGACCAAGATGATGGTTATGGAGGGCAGGTTCAAGGGGTTCACGGAGAAAAGGCCCCAAGATTGCATAACCTCGAGGCTTGCCAAGGTTAGACGGCAAAGCCGCCCCGAGCGCAGCACCTGGAACAAACACAACCGGCCCGAATCAACCCGCGGCCCCAACGCCACTGACGCACGGCGCTTGACCCAACCGGTCAGCCGCAGCGGCGCACCTTCACAACCCTGTTTCCGGATGGCTACCACTGCTGTCCTGATTCAGAAAGTCACTAGGCTGTGAACGTGTCCAATCCTCAGGTGCGAGCGGTAATTGTCACCACGTTGGAAGGGCTCCCAGGGGCCACTGTGGCCTCAACTTCGTTTCTTCAGGCCCACCCAGGGGCTCTTGCCACTGTTGCGGTCATTGATGCGCGCTTTCACTCCATCACTATCCCTGATGTTGAAATTCTTCACACCGCTGATATTTCATTGCTGGTCGGGGAGTCGCTGTTCCTTGAAACCGTAACCAGCATTCGAGGCGAAGCGGCCATAAGGGCTCTTAGGCCACATTTACTGGCGGCAATATTGCGTTCCAACCCCGAGCGGGTAGTGGTGGTTTCCATCCCCGATGACGCTGAGGTTGAGGGGCCATTGGTTACTTTGCTTGCGGGCGCCTCACGCAGCGGTGCAGCGTTGGTACCGGCCCGCCTAAGCGACTTGCCATCCGACGGGAAACTGCCAGACACCATCAGCTTGGCAGCAAGCGGCCGATTCGATCAAGAACTCTTGGCCGTCACCAACGTTGCGCTTCCGATGCTCGACGCTTGGATCGCAGCACTTACTCCTTCTCCGCACATTTCACTTGATCGGATCGACCCCCTCCAACATCCGTGGCTGGATTCTCTTGCCGTAACCCACGGAGCGTTTCTCGTTAGGGAACCCAGCATTGGGGTGTCGTTTCGCAATGCCGAAGAGACCGGCCGTTCTTTCGCTCCGCTGTTGGTGCGATATCCAGGCTTTGACCATCGTTCGCCTTGGATTGCTTCTAGCCTGAGCGCGGCGAATCCTCGAATCCGCCCCAGCGATCTCCCTTGGTTTGGCGCACGGCTCCGAAAGCGCGCAGACGAAATTTCCGCAATTGAAGCGAGCTACGGCTTCGAAATGCGACGGAATCCCATTACGGCGAAGGCCGAAATTGTGGGAGGTTGGGACATCCTCGATGACGGCACGGTGTTCGACGATGCAATGCGCCGGGCCTATCGAACAGGAGCTCTCGACGCACCTCGCCGAGAGATTCCCCCACCGCCAAATCCTTTTCTTTCCACCAGTACCGTTTTTTTTGCCTGGCTCAACGAGTTGGTCGATAACAACAGTCAGCTCACTCGGTATCTCAGCGCTCGGCACTCAGTTGAGCCCGGCCTCGCGCTGCTGTACCCCGATGCAACCAACCCCGGCGAAGACGGATTCGTTGCTTGGGCCCAGGCAAAGGGCCGCCAACATGGCATTCCCGGAAGCTTGATCCCCAGCCCACGCGTTCAACCGATACCCTTCGCACAAGCCCTGGTGGCACCCGAACCTGATCTCGACGAGGTCGCTTCGGGTAATGATGACCACTCGAACGAACAACCCGGCGGTGACTCTCACGACCCCGGCGAACAAGTTCTCCTCCAACCACCAGTTACCGCTACTTGTCCTTCGGCCGACGAAGAAACACCGAGGATCCCAGGAATCAACGTTGTAGGTTTGTTAAGGGCGGAGTTCGGCATCGGAACAGCCGCACGCCTGCTTTTACGGTCGGTGGAACGCTCCGGTGTTCCCTTTGTCGTATGCGTTGATGAGGCTACGGCACATCGCCAAGAACACCCCCTAAATCTTGAGCACCACCTCCCCCACTCATTCCCAGATGACGCGAGCGAAGCCGAATCATTGTCTTGCATAGATCGCCAGGGCACGCCGGAAGAGTTTCCTTACTCGCTTACCGTAATTGTGCTCAATGCCGACGGACTTCGAGACTTTTCACTGAAAAAACCGCATGCGGTTCAGAACAAGACCGTGGTGGGTTTGTGGTTTTGGGAAGTCGAGGAGTTTCCGCAACGCTTCTGGTCGGCTTTTGATCTCGTCGACGAAGTTTGGGTGGCCAGTGAACACGTACGCGCCGCCTTAGCCCCGGCAACCCAAAAGCCGGTTCGCACAATACCGCTCGGGGCGATGAATCCAACGCCTGACAGACCGGCACTTCGTAAGCGCGCTAATGATGAGTTTGGCATCGGCGAGGATCGCTTCGTCGTAACCTACATTTTTGACTATGCAAGTGTGGCTGAACGAAAAAATCCTTGGGGAGTTATTGACGCATTTTGTCGGGCATTTCCACGGGCCGGAGAATCATTGCCCGATGGTCGAGTGCCGGTTCTGCTCCTTAAGACGATTTCCAGTGAACGACATCCTGCCGACGTTGAACACCTCCGCTACTCCATCGCTAACCGAACTGACATCGTGGTCCTCGACGCGTACCTATCCTCATACGTGACCACTTGTCTCTTAGCGAGAACAGACTGCTACCTCTCGCTTCATCGAGCCGAGGGATGGGGGTTGACCATTGCCGAAGCCATGGGCGTGGCGACACCGGTAATAGCCACTGGCTATTCGGGAAATATGGATTTTATGGATACTACGTGCACCTATGTTGTGCCTGGCAAACTCATTCCCATCCCAGCAACCACATCAACCTATGCCGGGGCTGGTCGTTGGGCAGATCCTGATATCGAAGTTGCTGCGAAACTATTGCAGAAGGTAAGCGAAGATCAGGCAAGCGCCGAGCAGATGGGCCTAGCCGGTCAGGAACGTATTGGTAAGCTCGCCGCTTCGTTCGACGGAGCCGATTTCATACGTTGTCAGGCTAACCGTGCTGCCGCACTGGTTCAAAACCAAAACACAATCCCAAACCCAGCCTCACAAACGTCCCACCCATTGGAGGCAACAATGGATGACCTTGACCATTCTGAATCTTTCGCCCGTGCGCACGGCGATCCGGGTGAATCACTCGATCCAACCGCTCGCCGGTCTTCATTAGCGCACCCAGGTTTGGGGCCAGTAGTGCTGCCACCATCGGACTACCAGGTTCCGGTGCTTCCGGGTGCTCGAGGGGCGGTTAGGACACAAATCGAGAAGGTCATCAAGTTCGAAATTGATCGTAGAGATATTCGTGATCATCAACGATCGGCTGCGATTGTTGATGCCATCCGCGAAACTCGGGAAGCCGTTCGTGACACCATCGATCTTCAGCTACGAGATCAAGACACACTCACCACCGCTATCGACGACACAAATGCCTACCTCAAAGACTTACACGGAAGCCATAGCGCCCTTCATAGCTCGGTCGTCGAGATGGGCAAGCACACGCACCAACAGGGCAAGTCGATTGAGGATTTGGGCGGCGAAATTTCGCAACTTCGAGAACGGGTAGAACAACTTTCCCGGGTCATCGAGCGTTTGACAGAAAAACTCCAGCGATAAAAAGCCCAGCGATCGGTGTGCGCACGAATCCGTGCGCACACATAACAAACGGTGAGCGTGCAAACGGTGAGCGTGCAAACGATTGAGGGTCCAAACGATTGAGGGTCACAGCGGTTAGAAACCGCTAGCCACTGCCCTTAACCGACAGCTATCAAGCCAAGTTTTGCGGCCTTGACGATTGCTTGAGTGAGGTTCTGGGCATCGAGACGTCGGTAAATCGCCGTGAGATGGTTATTGACTGTTTTGTGCGAAATGGTGAGTTCCTCCCCAATTTCCCTCACATTCATTCCAGCCACAACCGCGGTTAGGATTTGCACCTGTCGCGTGGATAGCGCCTCTTCGTTCGTGTCGCTCTGATTCACGACGGGAACGCCACCCAATGCACAGAAGACTGAACGGGCATCTTCGACCGACATCGTTGTGGTGATGTATCCGTTTGCTCCGGTGGCGTGAACTAGCAAAAGCCCCTCGGCATCGTTGCCATCGACGCACAAGCAAACCACTGATTCTGGGAATTTCGAACGAATCTCCGATACCGCAATGGTTGCGGGGACTGCTCCAACGGTCGCTGGAACGAGAACAATTGTTGGCTCATGCTCCGCAAAGAGCGAAAGGGTTTCTTCCAGATCGCTGGAGCGAAACATTCGAGCACCTTCGCCGGCCAAACACTTGGCTAGGCCCTCGAACTTCCATTGCTTTCGATCGGCGAGTAAAACGCTCACATGGCTCAGTAACACCGAGTTGTCCTTCCGTTTTGAATCTTACGAAACATCTTCGAGGTTGAACCATATTCGTCCACAACTGAACAAACCATGAAGTTCACTAGAGAATCGTTCACATCACCATCAACTCACGAGACTTGCAATTTGTCCAGTGCTGAATTGTCCAAATGAGAGGCAATTTCCGCATCGCTTGGATGTTTTAGGTAATTTACCCACACACTCGAGCTACCTGGGGTGAGTTACTTGCCCAACATCACCTATTCGGGCTCATTGACCAGATACGCACGAACAACGCCAAGAGACGCTGCATCGAGGCGTGCCCTCAAGCGGGTGCCTTGCTCCTCATGCGCCTCAAGAAGAACTTCTCCCTCTCGATGCACCGCCGCAACAACGTCGCCACGGTCATAAGGGATCAATAGCTCGACCACGTTGGTGAGCGAGCGAAGCCGATCGCTGAGCTGCAGCAAAAAGTGCTCAATCCCAACTCCCTGATTGGCCGAAATCGCTACAGAACCCTGATGGGTTTGAACCAGTCGTTCTACGTCCGCGGGCCAGGCCACATCAGATTTGTTAAACACAATGAGCTGAGGCACTGCAGCTGCACCCAATTCATCGAGTACCACCTGGACTGCACGCATGTTGCCGAGTGGATCGGGCCCTGAGGCATCGACCACGTGGATCAATAGATCGGCGTAGGCCACTTCGTCGAGGGTGCTCTTGAATGCTTCAACGAGTTGATGGGGAAGATTGCGTACAAAACCTACGGTGTCGCTCAGAAGCACCACCTCGCCGCCTGGCAACGAAAGCCGCCGGGTCGTGGGATCAAGCGTCGAAAACAATCTGTTTTCTACCAAAACCCCAGCTTCAGTAAGGCAATTTAACAACGTCGATTTGCCGGCATTGGTGTAACCCACCAAAGCCACACTGGCTTGCCGGTTCCGACGACGCCCTTTTCGTTGGTTATCCCGCACCTTCGAGAGATCTTTGATTTGGGACTCGAGCTTGTGCACCCGTTCAAGAAGGCGTCGGCGGTCTACTTCAAGCTTTGTTTCACCCGGTCCTCGGGTTCCAATCCCGCCACCCTGCTGCGAAAGCGCCCCACCCTTGCCACGAAGCCTGGGGAGCCGGTATCGAAGCTGAGCAAGTTCCACCTGCATTTTGCCCTCGGAGCTGCTGGCGTTCTGAGCAAAGATGTCCAGGATCACCGCCGTTCGGTCGATTGCCGTTCTTCCAAGCAACTTTTCCAGATTCCTGCTCTGTTTTGGGGCAAGTTCGGTGTCAAAAACCACCGTGTCGGCATCTACAGCCAAAGCCGTTTCTCGAAGCTCTTCAGCTTTGCCCTTGCCGATGTACCACGTTGGGTCGGGAGAGTCACGACGTTGAATTACCCGACCGCGTTCCACGGCACCTGCGGTGTCAATAAGTTGGGCCAACTCGTCAAGCCCGGCTTCGGCATCTTCCATCGTGTTCGGTGGCATGGAAACACCCACCAACACAATCTTTTCTTCTATCCGACGATCGATAAGTTGTTCGAGGCGGCGGTCCACCGCGGTCATGTCTGTCATTGCTCGTCACCCCCTGGAGTTGGTCCTGCGTTGCTGTTGTTTTGTTGCGGCGAGCTCGCAAAACCTTGGGCTTTACGCTCGGCCAATCCGCGCTCCGCCCACGCCAAACTGCAGGCAAAATCGATACACGACACGGTAGATCGGCCCGAGACATCAATGCCGAGCAATTTCGTCACGCAGTTTCGGCTTGTGGCATCTCGACATCGAAACGCGCTTCTTTCGCCCAAGAATCTGCGAGGCGAAAACGCTCCGAACAACCAATCATCGGTGCCAAACGAAATCAGCAATAGCCACGAACTGCGACGGACCAATGAGCGTTAGCTGCTCACCAGCAATCTCTACACGGGCGGTTCCACCGGGCTGACGGAGCTCCGTGACCATCCCGGCCCATCCCCAAAGCCGGGCGGCCACTGCCACAGCGGTAGCGCCGGTGCCACATGCCTCGGTAACGCCGACGCCTCGCTCCCAAATGGTCATGTCAAGCACACTAACGGAGGGTTCGGCTGTACTCAATGTGCTCGTGACAATCGGAGCCGGCGAACCGGGGCGAGAAACTACGTGGACGTTTATTCCACCGAATGCATCCATGAAGTGTTCCTCCACCTCAGCGCCAAAGGACGCTATGTCAAATACAGCAACATCAATCAATGTGGCGTCGACGCCAACAATGAAATGTGGGTTGCCTACATCAACAGTTGCTATGCGCGCAGAAGAATCACCCAATGCTTCCACCAACGCTCGAACAGGAAGGGGAATTTCGAACGAATCAATCTTCGCGATACCCATATCTACCCGGATGTTGGCAATACCGTCGGCATTGGTTGATCCAACCTCGACGACACGCAAACCCGCATCTGTCTGCACCCGCAGGGTCCCAGTTGGCGCCAGTCCCGAATCGACAACGGCTTGCGAAAAACACCGTATTCCATTCCCGCTCATCTCCGCTATCGATCCATCGGCGTTGTGTAGTCGCATCGTGATGTCGGCGGTGCCATCGGCAGGACCCAAAGAGACGATTAACAAACCGTCTGCCCCAATTCCGCGGTGACGATTGCACACTGAGCGTGCCAACGCAGCCGCATCATCGCTTGCCCACCGCGAGTCAAACGATCCGTACCACCCAGAAGACCCACTCGAAGCATCAGAAAAAGTCCCATGGTCAGCTCCGCCGTGCCCATCAACGTCAAGCAAGACCAGGAAGTCGTTTCCCAAGCCATGATATTTCCGTATCTTCACCAACGAACCCATGTAATCAATCATGCCCCAACACCTGTCAGGAGAGCACCAGATTCACGATCCGGCTCACTTCGAAGCCGTTAGGTGCCTCGCAAAGTTTTTCGAAGCACGATGCACCCTGCCCTTCTACTTGCCCGTCAACTTGCACATCAACCTGGCCGGTGCAGCCCGAATGTTCCGGAACGAGCCCTTGACAAGGAATCCAGTTGATTCGCTGGTCTCGACGAAACCATCGTTCCTGACGAACGGCAAACTGTCCGGTTCGCAAAATGGCCCGATCGACGGCTTCAGAGAGCGAGCATTCGCCACCGAGGTGCGCCCAAAGCTCTCGATACCCCAAGGCCTGGCGCGCGGTTTTCGAACGGGTCTCCCCAAAGCGACTCAACACAGAGGCCGCTTCTTCAACGAAACCATCGCTTAGCTGCTCAGAAAACCGTTGGGCAATCCGCTCTCGAAGTTGTGGTCGAGGCCACGTAGGTCCACAGATAACCCAACTCGGTTCCGAAGAGGTTCCTTGGACCACCGGAGCCAGGTCGCTTCCCGGCATTGCAGCCTGAGTGGCACCAGCGGCTGCGACCAATCCGGGCCCGAACGACGAAAAGCGACGGCCGCTACCAACACAGACTTCCAAAGCTCGGACAATTCGACGTTCGTTGTTCGGCTCCATCTTTACCGCCGCATCAGGATCGAGAGTAACTAAGCGTGCATAGAGATCGAGTATCGACGTACCTGAACGAAGTTCTTCGATCAAGGCCGTTTTGATTTCGGGGAACTGCGGCGGCATGGTGAGCTCATTTACGACTGCATCAATGTACAGCCCTGTGCCGCCAACGAGAATCGGAACCGCTCCCCTTCCCTCGATTTCACGAAGAACGTTCAAGGCGTACCGCTGATACTCGGCAACACTGAACTCTTCATCGGGGTTTACCAAATCAATGCCGTGCGTTGGCCATCGCTGCTGATCTTGCATGCTTGGCTTCGCCGTGCCCACATCCATGCCTCGGTACACACACATTGAATCGGCGGAGACAATCTCTGCGGAACGTCCACGATTGTTTAGTTCTGCAGCTATCCGTTCAGATAGCGCGCTTTTCCCTGAAGCAGTTGTTCCCACAATGGCAATACGCACCCCAACAGTTTGCGTTAAAGCTTGGGTTAGGTGCAACGCGGGAATAACCTGCCGGAAATTTGGCCGAAGAAGTTCACCGCGGCTACTAAGCTAACCGCACAGGCATCGATCGGGTTATCACCCGGGAGCTTCCGGAAGAACGGTTCTCAATCGTAAGCACGAGGGCTCACTAGAACCGGGCGAAGAACGGCACGCTATCGCTGGAAAACAAGAGTGGCTGCATCGGGAAATAACTTCCCGATGGAGCAAGCGGGGTGGTACCGCGAAGCCCGTGAGGGCGTCGTCCCTGTGCAGTGGTTTTTGCAGTCGGCCC
>JAYUVJ010000150.1:0-8029 GCA_043754155.1 Acidimicrobiia bacterium | reverse complement strand
GTTGCCACGTATGCACCAAATTGGATGGTGGCGCTTCCAGGCCTCAGCTACGCCCAGTCACTCCGACTCACGCTGTCCGGTACGGCGATAGCGAATGTTGCGCCGTTCGGTGGGGCCGTGAGTATGGGTATGCAATATCGAATGTTGCGGGTTTGGGGCTTTTCCACACCGGATTCATCCAGGGCAATGGTCATCACCGGGGTTTGGAATAACCTGGTAAACCTGGCGTTACCGCTCACCGGACTCGCTCTGTTGACACTACGTGGTGGGAAAAATACGGCGCTTGAAATATCTGCGCGCATAGGGGCTGTGGTGTTCGTCATTGTGCTTGCGGCATTGTGGCAAGTGATGCGAACCGAAGCTGGGGCGAGAAGAATGGGCCGTTGGGCCGACGGGGTCCGCAACGGTTGGTACCGGGTTCGCAAACAACCCACCAAAACCGATGCGCCAGACGCATTCGCCGCGTTTCGGGCAGACAGCGTGACACTCCTACGAGCCCGATGGCTGGCATTAACCATCACCACTGTTGCAGGCGTGCTTACTGTGTTTTTGGTCTTGGCGTTTACCGTGCGCGCCGTAGGAATCCCGGTTATGAGGGTGACCTTAACCGAAGCGTTCGCCGCTTGGGCCAGCACCCGATTGCTTTCCACTGCGTTCCCAGTAACCCCGGGTGGACTCGGCGTGGTGGATGTAGCGCTGACCACGGCATTGCGTGGGTTTGGCGCACGAGCCCAACCAGCCGTTGCCGCAGTGTTGCTCTATCGGGTCCTCACCTGGCTGCCTCCAATTATTTTGGGCTCAATTGCAACTCTCACGTGGCGTAAAGCCAATCCCGAGAATCCGTCTCCCAATTTTTAAGAACGAGGTTCCACAACGCCTCGGTCGGTTGGCTCAGCGTTACCGGGTCTCCCGAAAAGCAAAAGAGCACTCGATTGAAACAATCCCAGCGATCATCCGGCGCTTGTCGGGTTCCGAAGGCTCTTCATCGTGCCAAGTGCATAGGCGGAGACAACGACCACGATGGCTTCAACGAACAATGCAGCGAGACCCATTGGCTCGAGCCAATTGCCGATGTCACCGGTTGATTGGGGCAGTCCAACGGTGCGGGTGAGCGTATAGCCAACGATCGTTCCGAACGCAGCACCTCCGGCAAGCATCCAACCGAGGCGAGAGTTGGAATGCACGAGCAACGCACCAGCAATGATCGAGATCACGATAAGGCCAACGTAACCAACGCCAAGGTACGGAACTTCTTGGTACTTGGTTTGCAGTTCGAGCAGGTGAATGAGGGCGACTCCTGCCAGTCCAACCACGGCGGCGGAGCGTGCTACTTGATGGGACTGCACATTTGAGGTCATGGATTCATCGTGAAGCACCCACCCTCAAGTAAAGACCACAGACAACCCAACGCAGAGTCAGGAAAAGGTAAACAGTTCCCCGAGCATTGTCTGTTCTTACACTTTGCTCGGGGCCTTGTAGTTGTGCGTTCGTCAAACTCCCACGGATGGTTATGGAAACGTAAAGACTCGGCCAGGACAGGGCTTGCAATGATTTGACCTGCCACAATTACGCTGTGCGCTTACTCATTGTTGAAGACGATCTGGCGATTGCTGAGCCGCTTCTCGCCGGTCTTCGCCACCATGGCTTCGACGGAACTCATGTAACTCGCGGAGTTGACGCCGTCGCTTCGATCACCAATGACACCTTTGACGTGGTGCTTCTCGACCTTGGATTGCCCGATATGGACGGTCTTGATGTCTGTCGGGAAATTCGTAAACTCTCTTCCGTTCCCATCATCATGGTGACGGCCCGGGATGAAGAGATCGACAGAATTGTTGGTCTCGAGCTCGGAGCCGACGATTACGTATCAAAGCCTTTTGGGATCCGCGAACTCATAGCTCGAATACGTGCCGTACGCCGTCGCTTCGATTCGGCGGCCGATCTCGCCAATCCACCCTCCACGGCCGGCGGAGACTCTCCCGTTGTTGACAGTGAACGACCAACAAATGCATTGGACCAAATCCAACCAGCGAAAGAGGCGCTTGCGATGCCGGGAATCTCTTCCGGCATCCGCTCGACAAAATCTACCGATCCAGCGTTTCCCTACCCTCGAGTAGGTTCCATCGAATTCGGAAATTCCTCCAACGAAATTGCCACCAAGTCCGCGAAGTTCGGCGCCGCCGCCACGCTAACGCTGGGCGCTCTGGTGCTTGATCACCGAACCCACCGTGTGCATGTTGATGGTGTGGAAATTGCGCTTACTCCTAAAGAATTTGGCCTGCTCGTGGTACTTGGAGCTGATCCCGGAGCGGTAGTTCCTCGCATGTCGATCATCGAACAGGTGTGGGATGAGCATTGGTACGGACCCACGAAAACCCTGGATGTTCATATCGCCCAGTTGCGACAAAAGCTCGGCAATCCGGGGTGGATCGAAACGGTTCGTGGCGTGGGATATCGCCTGGCCGATCCAGCGCTTGGCGAACTACCTAGGGAACTCGAATGATTCGTATCCGCTGGGAAGTTCCATGACACGGCGTTTAGTAGCAGCTGCACTGAGTTTGGTGTTGGCCATGCTGGTGCTTTTGGGTGTCCCCTTTTTGCGAACGGTTGAAAAATTCGAACGGGAACGGCTTCGCCTAGAGCTCATCCACGATGCGGTCACGATCGGCGCAACTGTAGAGGATGATCTCAGCCACAACCTTCTGCCTGATCCGGGAGTCATTCAAAACATTCATAGGTACGCAGAACAAACTGGTACCCGGATCGTAATCGTAGACAGCGCTGGTTTGGTCTGGAGCGACAGTAACAAAAATACGGAAAGTAGCGGCGCACCTTACGGCCAAAGAGCGGTGGCGTCTTCTCAAAACAACACAACAAATCCAACACGCGCATCTGAGCCGCGTTCTATGAATAACCGTCCAGAGTTCAAAGAAGCGTTGCAGGGAAACTTCTCCGCAGTAACTCGAAAATCATCGACGCTCGGATACTCGTCTCTTTTCGTCGCGGCGCCCATTTCATCAGCCGGTCAAATTCTGGGGGCGTCGAGGGTCAGTATTCCAACGTTGGGGGTCGACCAACGCATTGCCGTACAACGAACCCGTCTCATCGCGTTTGGACTAGCCATGGCGGCGCTCGTTACGGTGCTGGCCGTTGCACTTTCCCGGTGGATAGGTAGACCCATTGCTCAACTCGAAAAGGCAACCAGGCAGTTTGGAGCCGGCGATTTAACGACAAGAGCTCCCACGAAACAAGGGCCTCCCGATATCCGTCAACTGGCCACCGAATTCAATACCATGGCCGAACGACTTGATGACATGGTCAACACGCAACAGGCCTTCGTAGCCGACGCGTCGCACGAACTGCGCTCACCTCTCACAGCAATCCGCCTCCAGATCGAAGCTATGGAGTACGACTCAGCAAAAGGCGTTGAGCTCCGCCGCCAGCGCGCCCTCGAAGAGGTTGGCCGACTTTCGCGCAATGTGGACGGGCTGCTCGTTTTGGCCCGCCAAGATCAAAACGACCGAGAGGCGGAACTGGTGAATATCTCGAAACTAACTACGGATCGAGCCGGATTTTGGTCTTCACTCATCGAAGAGCATGGCCTTTCACTAGCTTTGAGTATCACCCCGGATCTACACACGCGCCTCAATCCTGATCGATTCATGACGGCGTTCGACAACTTGGTTTCTAATGCAATCGACGCTGCACCTCCAAGGTCAAAGATCACCGTTGCAGCCGAATCGGTCCAGGGACGTCTCGTTGTGCACATCATCGACAACGGGCCTGGCATGAGCGCCGAGCAACGAGTGGCAGCGTTTGATCGGTTCTGGCGAGCGACGACGAAACGGACCGCGCTTGGCGGCTCAGGCTTGGGCCTCGCCATTGCCCGCAAGCTTGTAGCGGTTGACCATGGCACCATTCGTCTTGACGCTGCAATTCCTCAGGGCATCGACGCCGTCCTTACCTACAACCGAGTTCCAACATGACTGAACCCACGAAGCGGCCTAAGGCAACCCGAACCAAGAACATACTGATTGTGGGGGTATTGTTTCTTGCACTGCTCATTACGCTTGGTTTCAACCGCGGCTGGTTGGCCTGGCACAGCGATCAACGACCCGTCGGCAGACTTCGACCGGTGGATCTCGCATCGCAAACGTCAGCTCCAAGGACCGAAACGATTAGCTCCGATCTCGAGACTTCCTCGAGCCTCCCAGCTACGATTTTGCCGGGCAATCCAACTGGCGATGACGACCCCTCCAACTCGACTAGCGACGACGCCGGAAATCATCCCGCGAGCAGCGCAGTTGATCACGATCAAGATCAAGATCACGATGCGGACGACTAGAAACAAAATTGGCAAAACAGAATTTGCATTTCCCTCTCGCTCATCAATGTAAAAGCTGTTAGCCGGCCCAATTGAAGCGCTGCCCTACGACTCGCTCATGCGTTCTCTTGAGGTCGCTAGTGCTTGTTGCACGATCGCTTCAACGTGCTCTGATTCGATACCGAGGCTATGACCAATATGGATCGACCACACCTCTGCACGAACATTGTTTTCAAAGTCAAGTTCACTGCGCAAATCGGCCCTTCCCGCTGAGCGGTTCTGGCTGATCATCACAAACGTGGCGAGGAAAATGGCTTCAAGACTCACAATCATCGTGAGCAGGCCAAAAGGAAACTTGTCGAACTCCCACCCAATCCCTGCCAGCCCCACGTTGAGCGAGATCCACACAACAAACCAGCCGATATGTATGTACACAAACTTCATGGACCCAGCAAAGTTTGTAATTCGATCAGCGGAGCGATTCTCGGCTCTGCGTACCATGCTCCGAAACCCGTGTTGTGATTTCGCTACCGCACCCACCGGCCCGTAAGTTCCATCAATCGTGCCATCCACCCCATCGAGCAACGCACAAGCCTCGCACGGAGCCCCAATTGCTACCTCGAGATCAGGGTGTAGGTACTTATGCGGTTTGTTAGACATGCACTATTGTGCCCGACGTGTCGAAGAAACGCCGGGAATGCTGCCCTAGCCCTTGTTGGCGCCCAACGTAAGTCCACCGATAAATTGCTTTTGGAGCAAGAAATACACCGTGATTGTTGGTATCGCGATGATCACCGAGGCCGCAGCGACCAAACTGTCTTGAGTCGAGAACGCGCCCGAAAGTTGGGCTATCGAGGAAGTAATCGGTTTTTCCGCACCATCGAGAAGCATGACGCTCCCCCAGAAGAAATCGTTGTACAACCAGGTAAACTCCAGCGTGCCAAGCGCAGCTAGGGCGGGTCGACAAAGCGGCAACACAATTTTCCAAAACTGTGTGCTTACACTCGCACCATCAACGAGGGCCGCTTCGGTGAGTTCTTTTGGCAAAGTCTTCATGTAGTTGCTGATAACGAAGGTACAAAACCCAGTCTGAAAAGCGACGTGAATAAAGATCACGCCAATCTTGCTGTTCAGCAAATTTCCTGAGTTCGTGTCGCTCAGCAGATCAGGCCATGGCATCCGTTTGAACATCTGAAATACCGGCTGGAAGATCACTTGTTGGGGCATGAGGTTTCCAGCGGTAAAAATCACCAGAAACAGCACATTGAAACGTCCGCTAAACCGCGTGCAGGCAAAGCCGACGAGGCTCGAAAACAGTAGGATCAACAGCAACGATGGGACCAAGATAAAGAAGGTATTGAAAAACTTGTGTCCCATATCCCCCCGTTCGAATGCATCTCGAAAATTTTGAAATGTGAGAGAGGAAGGCATCGAGATAACACCGTTGTCACGAATGTCTTGTTCGTTTCGAAAAGCCGACAAGACCGCACCCACGAGGGGGACGAGCCACGCAATTGACATGGTGATCAGAAAAGCTTGGAGCACCGCTCGGGGTAATTTGGACTTCACCTTGGGCGCGTACACCGAAGGTGCGGTTGAGGTACTCATGAGTTCTCCTCACGGAAGTTGTTGATGACGTAGTAGATAATGAAACCGATACAGAGCACAAACAGCACCATGCCGTAAGCCGAGCCAAGGCCCGCCCGTCCTCCCCCTTCACCAGTGAGCGAACCAGTTACGAGCGTTCCCATCACTTCTGTGCCACGCTGTGTTCCGAGGGCGGCGATGATGTCATAAGCGCGCAGAGCTTCGATTACGGTGATAACAGCAACCACGGCATTGATTGGGCGAAGGGTTGGAAACACCACATGCCGAAAGGAGCTCACTTCATTAGCACCATCGATACTGGCAGCCTCTCGGAGCGAGGGATCGACGCCCTTCAGACCTGCTAAGTACAGCACCATTACGTAGCCGATATGTCGCCAGGCCATAGCCACCAACAGCGCAAAAAAATTCTTGCTCAACCCCAATTTGTTGTCGTAAAAATTTGGCAACAGATAGGCAAGGCCAACCGCCACAGCAAGCGCCGCACCAAACGCACCCAGCACTCCCTTGGGCCCAAATCTTCGACCCCCAACCATCGAGCCAAAAATAAAGACCACGGCTCCTGCGATGAAACCCAGGATTTTGTTGTCGTAAAAGGAAAAAACAAAGTCGCTATTTCCCAAAAAGTCGATCCCTTTTCCCGGAATCAATTTGTTGAGCAAACCGCGATCGGTTTGGAACATGACGGCTTTCCAGATGAAGCCCACCACGGCGATTGAGAGAACCACCGGCATGTAAAAGTCGCTCTGATAAAACCGTCCACCTTTGACGTTTTTGTCAAGCAGGTAGGCGAAAAGCATGCCGATCACCGAGCAAAGTGTGAGCCAAACAATTAGCACCAAGTTATTGAACAGGGCCGGGAAAAGCTTGTTGTCGAAGATCGTGAAGATCTGCCAATAGTTGCGGAAGCCCACAAACTTTGCCGTGCTGATCGGCTTGAGATTCTCCCACTCCATGAAGGAGAGGAGGCCGGTAATAATCGCTGGTATCCAGACCAAAAGCAGGTGCACGGCCAAAGGAATACCAATCGCAAATTTCAGCCAGACACGATCACGAAAGGTGAGTTGTTGCAGCCGACCCTTTCGTACCTGAGTTGCAGGTTTTGCCGGAACATCCGTCATATGAGATCCTCACTCCCGGAGGGATTCAAACAGGTCTATTGAAAAAACGCGCGTACAGTTGACTGCCGGGGCCATAGGAGGCCAAGCGCCCGCATGCAGGGTGGAATAGAAACGGCTCCGACGCAAAGCATCAGAGCCGTTCCAGTCACTTCAAAACCAATCTGGAATTGGTATGGCTACGTAGCCTTATCCATACCTACTTCCTAACCGATCATTATCCGAACGTGTACGTGGCCTTCTGCTCTTCTACGGTCTTCAAAATGCCAGCGACATCCTTGCCGGAGAGGAAATCCTTGATTGCCGGTCCAACGACCTTCGACGCAAAGTCGGGATCGGTGTCACGGTCGAGGAACTGCGCAATGTACTTTGCGGAGCCGACAAGCTCTGCCGATTTCTTTTGTAGAGCGTTGTAACCTGCGGTGCTGGCTTTGGAGTTCGCAGCAACAACCGATGGGTCAATCGCCAGGTAAGCATCGATAGGTGCGTTTCCGCCCAGAGCAGTAAGAACGGCCTTGGCTCCGGCTTCGTTCTTTGGCGCTTTGGCCATCATGAAGCCGTCAATTGGGGCTTCGACGGCATCCTGACCGTAGGCAGGATCGATTGCCGGGAAGGCGAAGAAATCAATGTCATCAAGCACTTCTTGTGCCTTGGGATCCTTGGTTGGATCGAATTGCGATGCCAAGAAGGTGCCGATCAGGTACATTCCAGTTTCTTTTTTACCCCATGCAGCAGCACCGTCTTCCCATTTACGGGAGTTCACGTCGGCCTGGTAGTACGGAAGGATCGTCTTCCAGTTTTCGAAGACCTTGGCAACCTTTGGATCGGTCCAAGATTCCTTGCCGCCCATGAGCGAAACGTGGAAGTCATAGCCGTTGGTGCGCAGGTTGATCATGTCGAACATGCCCATTTGCGGCCAGCCGCCGTCGTTGGCAGCCGAGAACGGTGTGATCCCATCTGCCTTCATCTTTTCGCAAAGTGC
>JAYUVJ010000149.1:0-2894 GCA_043754155.1 Acidimicrobiia bacterium | reverse complement strand
TCGATGCGCAATTGCTTCCCCAAGAACGCGATCAACGAGTGATGCAAAACTCCCCGAGCGGAGCCTGACGTGAACATACGCTCAAATTTTTCTTCATCGGTAGCTCCTGTTGCAGCAGTTGATATCGGCTCGAACTCGGTTCGCCTCGTTATTCATGATGGAAGCCGTGATCTCGTGCGCAAAGCCGTAGTCACTCGTCTTGGTCGGTCGATGGGAGGGAATGCGGGATCGAGTGAGCTCTCTCAGGCGGCGCTCGATGAAACGTTTGCCTGCCTTGCTACGTACGCAGATGATTTGCGCACTTATGGTGTGCAGCGTTGTGAGGTATTTGCTACTGCAGCGGCACGAAACGCCGCAAACCGTAACGTCTTGGCCGACGGAGCGCTACGAATCCTCGGTTATCCGCTGCGTGTACTTTCCGGGGTTGAAGAAGCCGAATTGGCCTGGAGCGGCGTAACGTCTTGGGCGCAACCCCGAACCACTGCTTTTGGCGAACCGGCCTACGACCTAGTTATAGATATCGGGGGCGCGTCGACAGAGTTCATTGTGGGTCGGCCCGGCTCGGCGCCTGATGCGCTTTTTTCGCTCGACGTTGGCTGCGTGAGCCTTACCGAGCAGTTCCTCCACAGTGATCCTCCCGGGCCGGTGGCGCTCTCCAGTGCCGTTGGGGTAGTGCGATCCCACCTCGACGATGTGGCTCGCGAAATTCCGCTCATCGCCAAAGCCGATCGGCTGATTGGCATTGGTGGTTCGATCACTACAGTGGCGGCGATCGAAATCGGCCTGAAAAATTGGGACCCAGTACAAGTCCATCAGTTCAAACTGAGCCGGGCCGCAGCCGAAGATGTGTTCCGAACCGTAGCTACCGAACCTGCATCTGGTCGAGCCGCCAATCCAGGGCTAGCCCCCGATCGCGTGGGGACCATTGTTGGTGGTTCGTTGATCGTGGCGGCCATCATGCGCCATTTCGAATTTGATTCACTGACGGTTTCAACCTCCGACAATCTCGATGCATCGGTCGCTCGGCTTCTGGCCGTTCCCATGTGAATAGCCAGCTTAAGGTGTGGTGGTTTACGGATTGACGGTCAGGTCAACGCGTATGGTTTGGCGGGACAAATCGCCGATTCGGTAGCGAGTCACGATTTCGTGTTGGCCGGTTGAGAGTTTGTCGATCGTTACCGGCCAGCCTGCGGCGATGATCTTCCATTTGCCTGGAGCGAATCCGAAGGCATTGCCCTCTTTAGTGGTTACCACGAACGCCTCGCTGATGGTCTTGAACCGCCCCACGCCGAGGTCGATCCCATCGACTGTAACGGAATATTCTGTGATCTGATCGAGGCGCTTTTCCACGCACGTAACATCGGCTTTCGTTTTCTTCGACTGGTTGCAGATGGCGCCGTTGTGATCAATGAGCACTAGCCCGCCCGACGGTACAACGCAGGACAGACGTTTACCGGGTTGACCGGGGAGAACAAAGATCGACGGAGCATCCTTGACTTGGGGCCGATCAGAGCAGGCTTTTGCCTCTTGCGTTTTCTTGGACGCGTTGATTCGGGAAAACAGCACCGCTTGCAGTAGCGCTGGACGGGTCAAACCGCCAACAGTCGTCGACGGGCCCAAAAGGCGAAAAGGTTTGGGACGTGTGGATGCTGCGCTTGCCTGGCCTCCTAGTGCGAACGGGCTCGCAGCTAATGTCGCAGTGAGCAGGAGAACGCTAAATGTGGTTCGGGAAACATGGCGGATTGAAGGCAACGGGCAGATCACTCTCAAAGCCTACGGGGACTTGCGCGCCAGCAGCAGCGGAGGTGAAGAAACGCTCACCTATCTGTCCTTGCTCGGCGAATGATCTGTGTCGCTGCTCAAACTTGCAGTCTACAAAAAGCAGCTACAGCTCTGGTCTCTTTCAACCGATGCTTACATCGCCGGGGTGCCGACTGTGGTGGTTCGCCATCCCGGCATCTTGGATTGACTCCGGTTCTGCTTACGCGCTGAAGCGATATGAAACCGCCAAGCCTGCTTGGTGCAGAAGGGCGATCGTTTCGATCATGGGTAGCCCAACGACATTGTCCATACTGCCCTCGACTTTGCTGACAAAAGCAGCCGCCCGTTCTTGGATTGCATAGCTTCCGGCCTTGTCGAACGGTTCGCCCGTACGTACATACCAAACAATTAGCGAGGGATCCAGCGGCAACATTGTTACGTTGCTGGTGACCACCCGGCTGTAGGACCCCAAAGCCGTGGCTACTGCAATACCGGTGTGCACCTGATGAGTGCGTCCCGAGAGCGAAGTAAGTGTGCGGATTGCATCGTCGGCGTCTTCTGGCTTACCCAGAATTACACCGTCGAGGGCAACGGTCGTGTCTGCGGCAAGAACGGTAAGACCAGGAAACTCGAACTCCTCAGACAGTTCGTCATCTCTGGATAAGCGATGCCGTACCGCTATCGCTTTCTCTAAAGCCAGGCGTTCAACGTAAGCATCGGCTTCCTCGCCAATCTGTGGTGTTTCGTCGATGTCTGCTGGCATCACTGCGAAGTCAATACCGAATCGTTCCATCAACATGCGGCGACGGGGCGAACTCGAAGCCAGAACGAGTTGGCTTTCACTAGCCACCATTTGCCATAGATTCTTCTTCGACCGACGGGGGCGTGGCGTCATCGAGGTTGTCGAGATACCCGTGAGGAAGGTGTACCGGACGAGGGCCATTGGTATGCCCACGTGGTATCCGTCGATTTGCTTCAGGGAGTGTCAAGGTGGGATCAATTTCACCCAACAAATCATCAAGCTCACTAAGCGAGGAAACCTGGCCGAGCCGACGTCGCATGTCAGGCCCCACGGAATACCCGGTTACGTACCAACCTGCGTGCTTACGAAAATCACGAATGCCACGATCGAG
>JAYUVJ010000148.1:0-6451 GCA_043754155.1 Acidimicrobiia bacterium | reverse complement strand
GTAGCCAAGGCCCGTTACCACCCAGCGGAGCACCATGATCTTGGCTCGCTACGCACCTTAGGTTCGACGGGTTCTCCACTAAGTCCGGAAGGTTTCACGTTTGCTTATGAGCACATTAAATCCAATATGCACCTAGCATCGATCGCCGGCGGAACGGACATTTGCGGTTGTTTCGTCGGTGGCGATCCAACCAGCCCGGTGTATGCGGGTGAGATCCAACGCGCCATGTTGGGTATGGACGTCCATGCGTGGGATACCGCCGGGAACGATACGCCCATCGGGGTTGCCGGTGAGTTGGTGTGCACCGCGGCCTTTCCTACCGTTCCCGTTGGGTTTTGGGGCGATGACGTTTCGGTTGATCCCCGTGGCGCACGCTTTAGTGCCGCGTATTTCACCACCTATCCGGGTGTCTGGCATCACGGCGATTTTGTCTCCGTAACAGAACACGGCGGATTTGTAATCCACGGGCGCAGCGATGCCACCCTCAATCCTGGCGGCGTGCGAATTGGCACCGCAGAGATTTACCGAATCGTCGAGCAGATCCCCGGCATTGCCGAGTCATTGGTATTCGGCCAAGACTTTGACGGCGACTCCAGGGTGATTTTGCTTCTGCGTTTGGCTGAAGGTGTGGCTCTAAATGATGATCTGCGCGCAGACATTCGTGCCCGTATTCGTACCGGTTGCACCCCGCGTCATGTTCCGGCAAAAATCGTCGTGGTCAACGACCTACCGCGAACACGTTCCAACAAACTCGTGGAGCTTGCCGTCGCCGATGCTGTGAACGGCCGTCCGGTGCGAAATACCGAAGGCCTGGCAAACCCTGAGGCCCTCTGGGCTATTGCTCGATTGGAAGAACTCCGCCGATAACGCGTCAATACGTTCCAGTTCGTCCAAATGCCTAACTTCAACAGACATGGCTCCGGTCATAATGGCGACGGCTTAGCCCATAGTGTGGCTCTTTGGGTCATAACAGTTGCTCACGACTTAAACGTTGGATATGAATCCGGTCGGCAACCTCGAAGACGTGGGGCATGTTGTGCGAGATCAGGATGACCGGCAGTCCTTTGTCGCGGACACTGCGGATGAGTTCCAACACCATTCCAGATTCCTTCACGCCGAGCGCTTCGGTCGGCTCATAAATTATGACCAAACGACTAGCCCATGCCGCGGCACGGGCAACCCAACACCTTTGACAGGCAACTGTGCCTGCCAACGAAAGCAGATTGGTCAGCTCAGGAGAGGAAGAGGCGGTAGGCCGGGTTATTGCCTTCGTCTACGTGGGGATAACCGAGGGCTTCGAGTGATTGCTTGAACCGAAGAAGATCTGTCTTCGGTACCTGCACCCCAGCCAGAACCCGGCCATCGGCACTGGCGTGGTTGCGGTAATGGAACAGCGAGAGGCTCCACTGCGGATCAAGAGCATCCAGAAAGGCCATGAGCGCACCGGGGCGTTCAGGGAAATCGAATCGGTAGATACGCTCGTCGACAAGGCCCGGAGCTCTACCGCCCACCATGTGCCGGGCGTGCACCAGCGACACCTCGTCGTGACTGAGATCCAACACGGGATACCCGGCAGCTTCAAGCGTGGCAACGAACGTCTCTCGTTCATCGGCTTCGCCGAGTTGCACACCAACGAGTACGTGTGCTTCTGAGCCAGCGGCTCGTCGGTAGTTGAACTCGGTCACCGAACGAGCACCAATTACCCGAATTAAATCCTTGAATGCGCCGGGCTGTTCGGGAACCGTTATGGCCAAGAGCAATTCAGTCCGTTCTGAGTAGTTGACGCGCTCCGCCACATGACGCAGGCGATCAAAGTTCACATTCGCCCCGCAGGTAAGGGCAATCAGAGTTTCATCTCTAAGGTTTCGTTCGCGTGTATATCGTTTCAATCCGGCGACGGCTAAGGCCCCTGCGGGTTCCTGGATCGATCGGGTATCTTCAAACACGTCCTTAATAGCCGTGCATACTTCATCGGTTGAGACCGTGATTACTTCGTCCACATAGCGCCGCACCAGGTCAAAAGTATGTACGCCTACTTGCTTTACCGCTACCCCGTCGACGAAGAGGCCTACGGTATCGAGGCGAACTCGTTGGTTGGCTGCCAAACTTTGGGCCATAGCATCGGCATCATCGGGTTCCACCCCGATCACCCGTACCTTAGGCATGATGCTCTTGAGGTACACGGCTACTCCAGCGGCCAATCCCCCACCACCGATAGGCACGAAGATGGTGAAGTCATCGGTAGCGCATTGTTGGGAGATCTCAAGGCCAATGGTGCCTTGCCCAGCGATGACCAGCGGATCATCGTAGGGATGCACAAACGTCATGCCGTTTTTCTCTTCTAGTTCGCGCGCATAGCTTTCAGCGTCGGAATAGCTGTCACCGTGCAGCATTACCGTGGCACCACGCGCTCGGCATGCGCTGATTTTGATTTCGGGTGTGGTTACCGGCATCACGATGGTGGCACTCATGCCTAAGTGCTGCGCCGAATAGGCCACTCCTTGAGCGTGATTACCTGCCGAGGCGGTAATGACCCCTGCAGCTCGTTCTTCAGCGCTCAATGAGGCCATCTTGTTGTAGGCACCACGTATCTTGAACGAGTAAATCGGTTGCTGGTCTTCTCTCTTAAACCAAACGTCGTTTCCCAGTCGATCCGACAGCCCAACGGCTCGCTGCAGATCCGTTCGCACCGCCACGTCATACACGTGACTTGTTAGAATGCGGGTGAGGTATTCGAGATCCATACCCCCTCCAGGCTACGGCTCCTTTGCCTCGATACCGGCACCTCAGAATGAATAAGCCTGCCCATGAGCAGATCCACGGCCCGACAGTGCCCGTGGCCGGTCGGCTTTACCTACAATGCGAGGTTCAGGCGTCGGCAAGCACAAAAAGAAGCTCTGCCTCGCATGCCTTCTGACCGTTGACGCTGGCGATTCCTGATCCCTTACCGGCTCGAGACGACATACGGCCAAGCGTCACGTGCAGATCGAGAACATCACCGGGGAGCACCTGCCGGCGGAACCGAGCGGAGTCAACCCCGCCAAAGAGCGGGAGCTTTCCAACGAATCGCTCATCGCATAGCAAGGCCACTGCACCGGTTTGCGCTAGGGATTCCACCATCAACACGCCGGGCAACGTGGGGCGTCCAGGAAAATGGCCGGGCCAGAACACTTCGTCGCCGGTAAGGGTCCAACGGGCGTGCGCCGAGACACCCGGCTCCACGGACACGATTTCGGTCAACAGCAGAAACGGTGACCGGTGAGGAAGAATGGCTTCGGGCAACGTCCCAGGTACAAAACTCATGGGGCAACCGTAGCTTCTGGTGTTTCCCCATCAGCGATCGTTGCGTGATCGATTCGCCCAACCCCGACCAAGCCTAGAAAACGGCCCCCACCCGGTCCGCCTAGCGACAAGCTCCTTGTTTAGTTCGTCACCAACCAAGGCAATGTTTACCCCAGAGCTTCAAGCAATTTTGCGGGAGTGTCCTTCGGGCTGATTTTGTACCAAACAGCTTCAAGTTTGCCCTTCGCATCAATCAGAAAAACCGAACGTTCGATGCCCATATAGGTGCGTCCGTAAAGCATTTTTTCTTTCCACACTCCGTAGGATTCGGCCACAACATGTTCGGTATCGGCGAGGAGCGGAAAGCCCAATTCGTATTTGAGGTCGAACTTCTTTTGTTTGGTCGATTTGTCGGGCGAGATGCCAATGATTGCTGTGTCACCAATCGTTCCGGCGAGATCACGCAACAGACAGGATTGCTGTGTGCAGCCCGGCGTATCGGCCTTGGGGTAAAAGTAGATACACACTCGTCGCCCAGCAAAACTTGCCAGCGAGATCACGTTGCCATCTTGGTCGGCCAGGTTCAGTTCGGGTGCGGTTTCGCCAGCAGTCAACATCCTTACAGCGAAGCACATACCAATCGCTCAAACATCACGCAACAACAATCAAAAAGACGCAGGGTCGATGGGGAGGCCCAGCAGATGACGGCCTGCTGTTTCAAAACTCCGTGGGCTCACCATGATGTGCGCAGCTGCCGTGTGAATATCACGAAAGCAGCGCTGCAGTGGCGAGGTGGCGTACACCGCAGAACCACCACCGGCATGAAAACAACGGTCAACCGCACGAACCATGTCAGCACCGATATGTGCCGCCGCCAATCGGACCGCAAGGCGTTGGTCGGTGTTAGCGCGATCCCCTTGATCAATAGCCGTCCACACGTCACCCAGGGTGTCTTCCAAATAGGCAACTGCGGAACGGATCGAGGCTGCAGACATGGCCAAATCGGTTTGCGTTATTGGCGAACTAGCGGTGGTTTTGTTCGATTGGGTGGGCTTTTTCGATACGGCCAAAAGCTGTAGCTCCTCCACGGCTCGCTCGGCAATACCAATCATTACTGAAGCGATCCCTGAGCAGAACAAAGGCATCAGTGGCATCCGAGAAATCGCTGCATCTACTTGTGGTTTTGCCACGCCAAGTTGGATCGAATATCCGTCGACCACTTCACAGTTCGTCACCGAGTAGTCATTTGACCCAGTGCCGGCCAGACCAACGGAATACCATGTGTCATGCACGCTTATCTTTGCCATGGGTAGCAGCATCTGGTGAAATCCGCCATCGCTCGTAAGCGTCCCCGAGGTCATCCACGAAGCAAACGGAGAACCACTGCCCCACGCCCATCGCCCGGTTACGCTCCAACCGGTATTGGTGCGTTCCCCGGTTCCCGTCGGCGCGTAGGCGCCGCAAACCACGACATCCGGGTCGCCCATTACGGCGCGAGCAACCGCAGGCTCCAACACCCCGGCACCGTGGGACGCCAAGGAACCAATCGCACTAACCCATGCCGTAGCCGCATCAGCCTTGGCAAGCGCTCGAAGCAATCGAGACGCACTTAGAGGATCTATTTGCGGCCCGCTGTAAACTTCAGGCACAAACATCCGGAACGCGCCGATGCGCTTTAATGCCGCGATCGTGTCGTTACTCAGTCGCCGGTGTTGTTCGTGCCCGGCACCGCTTGCTCGCAATAGGGCATCAAGTTCGACATCCATCACGCTCATGAGCGTTTCTCTGCGCATCCAACCCGCTGGCAAACCAACCCTGCTCCCCGGCGGGTAACGGCGGTGATGGAAATGCTTTTGTTCACGACGATCTTTTTCACCCTGCCACGGTTGCTTTCGCAAGTTTGCGAAGCTTTTGGTAATGCTGATCGAAGATGTGGGCAACTTCGGCACCCCGAGCACCGGTTGCGTGAATGGGTGAGCGCAGCCCTACAGCTTCGGATAGTACGGTGCGCTGCGGTATATCAGGTCGCCACAGCGTGGCTTTTCCGAGCAGCACTAGCAGTTGGTCTCCCTGGTAAGAAGACTCAGAGGAGTTCGGTTGAACCCGGTTCATGATTACCCCGGCTAAGTCAAGGGTTGGGTTGAATTCGGCCCACACTGCATCGATGAGATTGCTCACGCCGGTTATTCCTCGCACCGAAAGCGCTGCTGGCTCAACCACAATCAAAGCCAAATCCGCTGCCGTTAACGCATTTATCGTAAGTGCACCTACGGCTGGAGAGCAATCAATAAACACGATGTCGTATTGGACAGCGACTCCCTGCAGAGACGTTCGTAAGCGTGCTGCTTGGTTCTTTTTTCCTAGATCTCCCTCCCTGTCCGCTAGAGACGAGGATGCAGGTAGTACGTGGACGTTGGAACCCCAGGCGCTCTCAACTACCGATTTGACGGCGATCCCGGCACGATTCTTGCGGATAACAGATTCGGTGCCATCCGTCACCGCCTCCGGATCGACCCCTAGCGCCCACGTAGCGTTTGCCTGAGGATCGCAATCGACCACTAAGACCATGTCGCCTCGGGCCGCTGCCGCCGAGGTCAATCCAAGCGTCACCGTGGTCTTCCCCACTCCGCCCTTTTGGTTCACTATAGCAACGGTGGCACCCATCCTGAGATGCTGACACAAAACCGCTTACCCCTAAACCCTGTGACCGATTTCGGGGCAACTCTGATGCCCAGAACTCTCGATAAGACCGAGCTGGAGCCTAGGTTTGAGGGGTGAGTAATTCCCTGGCCGTTGCTGGAACTGAGATCGAACCCGTCGACAATCGCGGTACTAAGGGGATCGGAAGCGACGTGACCAAACCGGTGTCTCCTGATTTGGCCATCGGCGCGTTTACTGACCATGGGCCCTGGATTGTTGACCCAGCAAAGCTCACCTGGCGGGTGGGCCTAGACCGAGTACGAACACGTACCGCAGCACAGGTGCCATTGCTCACTACCCCCGGGAGGTTGCCTCCTGGAAGCCGAGTACTGCGCACCGGAAGGGTTTTGGGAGGTGCGCTGTTTATGTGGCGCATCAAAGAAAAGCCCAAGGGCGGAGCAGAGAGCCGTGCTGGTGTTTCTCGCAGGCTTCGCCAAGCGTTTGAAATCCTTGGACCTACATACATCAA
>JAYUVJ010000147.1:0-9241 GCA_043754155.1 Acidimicrobiia bacterium | reverse complement strand
TTGCGATTGCGTCGAGCTGCCTGAACCACCGGGCACATCAGCCTCCCTCGAAGTTGCATAAGCAGAAGGGAATTGGCTCGCTGTGATCCAATCAGGAGCCATTCGAAGAGGGTAGTTGAAACCCTAATCAAGAACGGCCAAACCCTTACGACCTCGGTGCGATGGGGAGGCTAAAAGTCACATCGAACCCGTAGGTATCACCAAAGAACTCATGTCCCGCGGCGGTCTTATACTTCGCCTGAATGCGCTTTGCCGTGAAGATCTTCTTGGTGAACGGGTCGGATGAATCAAGCCCGCTCGGGGTAGGGCCCTTAAAACCACCATGATGAAAAGTGCTGCTAACGGGTATTCCTTTGGAATTGATCGTGATCTCAAAGGTATGGATCTTTCCTGAGTCGGAAAGATCTTTGCGAGCGAAACTATCCGTGAGCGCGGCCCCGGTGAGAGGAGCATCACTGAGGAGGATCTCCACGTCGTTTTTCTTCGGGTCAAAGAAGCCCTTCACCTGATGCGCGTAGCCGTACTGCACCTTGGTAGTAGTTCCATTGACCGTGATCGTTCCCGAGGCATTAGACACCGTTTCAGCTGCTTTGGGTGCCGCTGCGGCTGGTGGGGGAGGAGAGGCGAGCATTCCGACTGCCGCTGCGGCAACCGCGGCAACAGTAGCGGTGGCTCGAGCGGAATTGGATCGTGGCTGTTTGGGCGAAGTCATAACTTCAGCGTAAGGAAGGAACCGACCATTGTCATGAGTAGTCACTACTCAAATCATTACCAAACCCACGGCGCCCGAAACAAATCTCAATTTGCGCCCATAGCGAGGGCAGACTCCAACCCCTGTCGGCTGGTTACGCCAAGCTTCACGAACACCTTCGACAAATGATTCTCTACCGTTCGTGATGACAGAAACAGCAGTTCACTTATCTCTTTGTTCGACGAACCCTGCGAGGCCAGGTAGGCAATTTCACGCTCACGCGAGGTCAGCGGAGTAACCGTAGAGGTGCTCGATGCATTGGGCAGCGGCGCGATATCGGTGCCCTCAACCATGGCCGCAGACCGAAGTGCACAGGCATTCCCTCGACGCTGATCTCCGCTTCGATGAAACGAACTCGATGCTTGCATTGCCGCTTCGGCGGCCACAATTACTGCGCCTAACTTAACGAAGGTTTCGGCAACCGCTAGCAACCCAAGCGCATTGTCGCCGGTCAGTGCCGCAGCGTGAGCCGCACGGGCATGCACGAGTTCGTTATCGCAACCACTGGCTAACTCATCGAGTCGTGCCGTTGCGTTGGCAAACAAACCAAGACGACACAGTTCGTGTAACAGCCATGCCTCGCCAATCACGTTGCCACCTATACGCCCGACTTCGACCCCACGCTGCAATTCAACACAAGCCGAACCGTGCTCGCCTGAGGCGGCCATAACCGTTGCTCGGGCCACGCAAACGTTGAGATCGAACAACCCAATTCGTGACGTCTCCGCATCGGAACGCGACAGTGCCGTTCGGGCCCCACCAACGTCACCCAGCAGCGCCCTAGCCATGGCAATCCCGGCCCAAGCCATGGCTACCTGACCGCGAAACAGCTCGCGCATCGCATCGTGTAACGCTGTTTCAAAATGGCGAAGCGCATCGGCACCTCTACCCAGAACAAGACTTGCCTCGCCCGCCATCAGCTGGCACCAAACCAAACTGACCACGACGCGATCAGTTACTGCGTGTTCGTAACCAACCTTGGCGCGTTCCAGAGCTTTCGCCGGATACCCGCCATGCAACAGCGCGAACGCGCCATTGGCTTCGTGGATACTTGGATGCGGTAACAGCAACGGTTCGCCAAACCCGGCATGCAGTTCAATCGCACGATCAGAATTGGCCAACCCTTCTGTGGTGCGCCCCACCAAAGACAACGTCGACGCGCGCATGACCGAAATCTGACAGTAAGCGAACGGATCATCGGTATCGGGAAGATAATCGAGCAACGCCAGACCCTGCGCTGGATCACCCGAAAACGTAGCAATCGACGCCTTGTGAGCCAATAGCGCACCAAGGCACTCTGGAATCGTTAGCCGTTGAAACAGTTCTCCAACTAACTCATCGGCCGCCTGATCATCGGCAACTCCCCAAAACAGGACCGTAAGCAATTGCCCGCCGATAGCAATAATCGCCCGTTCATCTGTGGCCATGGAGAGTGCGGAACGCAACACAATTGCCGCCTCGTCGAACCTGCCTGTTTCGTAGAGCGCCTCACCCAACAGCAACCCAAGGGCCGGTTCGGGCGTTGAAACAAACGCTGCTTCACCCAGCCGTGCCGTTAGAAGGAAATCGGTTGCGTACCGGGCGAGGTAGGCACCACGGGCAAGGCTCTGAGCGTTTCCCTGAGCCCCAGCATCAAGACGCAGCACGGCCACGCGGAGCAAATCATGCGGGGCCTGTGAACCCGTCGCTTCGATCGCTTCAGCCAATTCGATACGAATCGTGCGGAGCCGAAGTTTCGAAACCCGGCCAAGAACCTCTTCACCAAACAGTGGATGGGCAAACATCACTTCGGTTTGCGCGCGTGCACCCACCGGTGCACCGATCGGCTTTGTTTCAATCACGGAAATTATTGCACTTTCCTCCAAGTGCACCAGATCCGCCTCGCTCGCCAACGTCTCAAGCAGATCAAGCGGAATACTGCCACCAACGGCAAGCAACACAATTGCGTGTTGATCCCCCGAAGCAAAATTCGATAGTCGAGTAGCTAAAAGATCGCGCAATCGAGTGCTTGGTGCGATTGATCCAACCAATCGCCACATTCCGTTGCGAAACGCCAACGCACCCGATTCGACGGCGCCGATCACCAACTCACGGAGGTACAGCATGTTACCGAGTGCATTGGAACGGAACCCGCTCAAGGCCCGTGGATCGATGCTGGCACCGAGAACAAAGGACAGAACCGCATCGACCTCAGCCTCGCCAAGTTCAGCCAAATCAACCCGAACCGCTTCACCACTACGAAGGGCCGACAACAATGCATCGTGAAGCACCTCGCCGAGCCGGACCGTGGCAACAACTTGCGCGTCCCCGTTAGCAATTAGGGCAGCAACAACCGTCGCTGAGAGCGAATCCAGAAGATGTGCATCATCAACAAATACAATCGTGCGAGCGTTCGCCGTTACCCAAGGATCGCCTTGTTGGTCCACCGTGTGCGCGGCGTGCTCTGTGCGCTCGGCTGACGCGGCAAGCCTACCAACGTTCATTGCATGTGCACGTACGGTTTGTTGGATCGAACCGACGAGAAGCGCTGCTTCGTTTGATGCTTCACGCGCGATTGGATTTCCAGGCTCATTCTGGCCATTGGGTACATTTCTCCCAAGGTTTCCCTGATTGGGCTGCAGCAGGTGCGCGACCGCCCCGAATGGCACCCCGGATGCCGTTGCCGTCCCCACGATCCGCAGCGTCGCCAAACCCCTACCTTCAGCGTAGGTCCGCAACTCTGTTGCCAGTCGTGTCTTCCCAATACCCGCGGGCCCGAAAAGATAGACAGATTGAGCGTCGGGCTTGGCGAACGAATCGCCCAAGGCGGCAAGTTCTCGCTCCCTTCCGGTTAGTGGCCAGCTGGCCCTTAACCGCGTAGCGAGTGCCCCCGCAGCCAATCGGCCACCATCGTCTTCATTACCGGCACCCGAGTTCTGGGGCGATGTCATGGGTTGAGGGTACTCGCTTAGAGAAAAGGACATCGGATCAGGCGAAAAGGGTTTCCGCATTTCACAACTCGAAGCTGATCCTTGGACCGAACGATGATTCACGGGTCTCCAATCTGCAACGCACCGAATTATGCGCTGTTACAGACGGAGACCCTTTACAACACGAATCCGGACAGTTATTTTTTCGAAACTTTTCGACCTTGTGAATAGGTGTCCAAAAATCTTGCTACTTTGCGCAGTTCTTCACCGCATAGGCCGAGAAGTGTGGCCCAACCTGGCCGAGTCTTGTTGCACCTTTCACGAGAGGATCCAGTCCTTTCCCAACCGTCTCAGGCTTGGCCAGATCAATCTTTGCCAAACTCACCGAAAGGTCGCCGAGGAGCTTGGCCATGAATTCGTAGTCTGGCTTGAGTTGCTTTGGCGCGGTTTTGATCATGCCCTTGACCCTGTCGGCGGATTTCTTCATCTTGGCTGCTTCGCCTTTCGGATTGCCTGCAGGGTTGATACCACCTAGTCCCATGCTGAGCTCCTGTAACACGGCCATGTCGGCACAACCAGGCTTCGGCGCCGCTTGGGCAGAGGTTCCCCCAGCGAAGAGAGCACCAAGTCCAACTGCTGCAGTGATGGTGATGGTTTGGATAGTACGTTGCGTGTTTTTCATAAGCCTCACCATACGAATTTCATTAGGCCAAGCGCATGAGTATGAGCTACTCATTTTTGCGACTCTTCTTTCCCCTACTACTCAGTCAGCTCAGTCAGCGGAACGATCCAAGCGTGCAGCATCAAAGAGATGGTTGCTTCGACTGGTAGCGTTTTCATACCTATGAACACTGGATCTCTCGTTACCGACCCTTCGAAAAATCTGTTGGCCAATTGGTGGCATAGTGCGGTTGTGTACCAGCTGTACGTGCGCTCGTTTGCCGATGCCAACGGTGACGGAATTGGTGACCTCGAGGGCATCATCTCCAAACTTGACTACCTCGCCATGCTTGGAATCGATGCGATCTGGCTTAACCCCTGCTATCCGTCCCCACAGGCCGACCATGGGTACGACGTGGCCGACTATTTTAGTATCGAACCCGTTTACGGCGACCTAGAAACCTTCGACCGGCTGGTGGCTCAAGCCAAGGCACGCGATATCCGAATCCTAATGGACGTCGTCCCCAACCACTGCTCCAAGGCGCACGCGAGGTTCCAAGCAGCCCTCGCCGCAGCCCCAGGCTCGCCGGAGCGCGCTTGGTTCTACTTCCGTGATGGCAAAGGTGCCGATGGCAGCGAAGCGCCCAACAACTGGCCAGCCTGGTTCGGCGGCTCAGCTTGGACTCGCACCACCAATGCCGATGGAACATCCGGCCAGTGGTATCTGCATCTGTTCACCCCCGATCAACCCGATTTTGATTGGAAATACGAACCCGTCCGCCAACACTTCGACGAAATGCTGCGGTTCTGGTTCGATCGCGGCGTCGATGGATTTCGGATAGATGCACCCTGTGTGGCCGGCAAAACTCCAGGGCTGCCCGATATGCCACCGCTGCCCGAGGGCACCCCGGCGACCGCTGCTGCTGGCCTGAACCCGCACGTGGCCCACCGACCCGAAGTGCACGAGATGTTCGCCCGCTGGAGAGTAGTCACCAACGCGTATGAAGCCGAACGTCCTGACCGCACGCTGCTGTTTGTAGGCGAAACCTATGCACCCACACTTCAGCAGGTAACGAGTTACGTGGGCGAGACGGAATTGCACAGCACCTTCTACTTCGACCTCATGCTCAACAACTGGCAGGCCCCGCGTTGGCAAAAATCCCTTGACGATCTCGTTGATACTTATCGAAATGGTGTTCGATTTGCTGTCACGCTCAACAACCATGATGCGCAACGCACCGTCAGCAGATACGGCCACGCCGATGCCCATCTCGATTCCAGCTTTACGTTCAATAATTTGATCAACTCGCTCGAGCCCGTCGACCTAGAAGTTGGCACTCAGCGATCACGAGCCGCAACGCTGTTCATGCTCGCCTTCCCCCTCCCCGTGTTCCTCTACGCCGGCGAAGAACTTGGCCTCCCCGAAGTACTCGACCTCCCCGAAGGCTCACTCCAAGACCCTATTTGGGAACGCAGCGGCCGAACCGAACGTGGACGTGATGGCTGTCGGGTGCCACTCTCGTGGACCAGCGATCCCACCACCAATTTTGGATTCTCGTCGGTTCCGGGGGCTCCTGCACCATGGCTTCCCCAACCAGCCGACTGGGGTCAATTCAACGCCCACGATCAACTCGATGCAGTTGACTCCATGCTCGTGCTTTACCAGAAGGCGCTAAAGATCCGAGCCTCACTGAGTTCTGAAACCGACATTACGGTGCGAAACCTAGGACCTGATCTCGTAGCTTTCGATCGAGCGGGCCTGTTGTGCATCCTGAATGTGGGCGCTCAAGATCGCGGCATTCCCGACGGGCTTGGTCACCTGATTCTCGGCTCGCACCCCAGCGCTACGGCAACACACGTGCCGGAGAACGCCGCAGTCTGGCTCAAGCCCTAAGGCCCCGCAAACCACGCGAATTGGCCACCCATTACGCACCCGTATGATCACCAACACGGCGGACCCGGGTGCCCAACCCTAGGTGGCTGGTGTGAAACAACAGAGTTGCGAACACCAACGGCACGCACCCAAAATTAAGACTGCCGTACCACCCATCGCAGGAATGTTCGGCAGTCTCAGGAAATCATAGGTGCGCCTACTGGGCTAACCAGCCCTAAGCGTAGGTAACTATTGCTGAATGGCCTTGCGAATCTCGGCGTCGCTCAGTCCGCAGCCTTTGGCCTTGGCCAATGTGGCCTCAACAATTACCGGGCTCAATTTCGAGCTCGACATGGCCGACACCAACTCCGAATCGGCCATCCCTCCGAGAACTTCAAACGTGGCTTTTACTACACAGACAGATTGCTTTTCTGTAACCGAAGGGTTTGCCTCACGAAGCGCCTTGGCTCCTTGCACGGCCATTGCATCGGGAGCACACTTCAACACCCCGCGCAGGATCTTGCCCTGCCCCTCAGGTTTCGTGAAATCTGCGCCCTTGACCGAATCACCAACGCACGCCAATTGTTTAGGATCAGTAACACCCAACTGCGACGACATGCCGGAAACAATCGCTGCCTCCATGGCCGCCTGCGGATCAACCGAAGTTGGAGTGGCTCCATTGGTTGGCAACGAATCTCTCGCAACAGGATCGGCAGCTGCAGCCAGCGTGGTTTCGGAGTTTACCCCTGAGCTGTCAGCCGCTACTGCAGAGGTTTCAACGCTCGCCACCACAGTATTTTCCGCAGCGACTTTGGCCGCAACCGTTGTTTCACCAGCTGAAGAAGCCGTGGAAGTGTCTGAAGATTTCTTTGCAGAACAACTACTCAGCGCCAAAGCCCCAGCTAGGCCGACAACGCAAAGAAATGAAAATGGCACTGAGCGGTTAAAACGCTGAGCGGGGGAAGCCAGGGGGCTAAGGGTAAACACAACAACACTCCAGATTCGAGGCGCACGTTTTGTGCGGCATACATAGAGTTTTACCGACAATTAGCCAGAGCAAGAACCCCTGGCTGAGGAATTACTTGCCTGAAGCCACCCGGGCGGCTAACGCCTCAGCCATTGCCCACCCGAACGTCACAACAACATCACCGTTGGCCCGGTCAAGCGTGGAAAAGAAGGCTGCAACATCAGCCTCAATGGATTCGGGCTTCAGCGTTTCGTGATCTAAGGCTCCTTCAGGCTCACCATCACCCTTGATCACAAACGCACGGTCATCAACGCGGTGCTCGGCCCCAAAACGCTTGGCCAAACGACGAGCCCACGCACGTTCTTCGCCCGAAGCTTTGTGTTCCGGCCGAGGGACGATGTCTTCGAGACCCTTAAACGCAGCGAAAGCACTCGCGTCAATCATGCGGGTTCCCACCAGAACATCTTCATCAGGGAAGGCCAACAACGCCCGGCGAAGCTGATCGAACATCATGGTTCGCAAGGCCGAATCACGCTTCGCCCCACGCTTTATTGACGCAAGGCCAATCAACAAACTCGGAGTACCGCCAATACGCTCGAGGGTGCAGAACGAAAACCCCTGGAGCTTGCCCGCCTCCTTTACCTGGGTGACCAAGACCCAAAGATCGCGTTGTTTCGAGAGCAAACCAATATCGAAGTTTGCCGGATCGGCAGCACACATATCGGCCATATCGGTAAGCTCGGCATCAGATAAAGCCGTGCAGTCTTTGGTTTCGACGTCCATCGCCATAATGAGATTGCTCCAAACGTACAGGTGACCGGCCCCCCGGCCGTATGAAACAGTCTAGTCGACTGACGCCACTGGCCATCCGGGAGCTCACGGTGGCATTTGCCCAGCTCGCGACGGGTCGACCACACAAATCGCTGATATGCATCGTTGTCGGAAGATAAGTCAGAGGGAACAAGCACCCGATAAGACGGTGACGCTCGTTCGAGGGCCTACGGCAGGATCGCCGATTGTCCGAGCAAAATCCTGAGTTCCACAATCAATCGAGTGGTGACCAACACGTTGCAATCCGACGGTAACCGCAGTATCTGTCGACCGAAATGGATGTAAACCTCAGAAGGTCCCGGGTAGGCCTGGAAGAGCGCACGCATAGCCATCATCACTGAATCTTTCACGCCTCCTTCTGGAAGTTGTAGCCGAAGCGGTGGCCCTCCCCCATCTTGGGAAATTTCTAACCGCTTGATGTCCATGGCCATCATCTTGGGGATGTCGTCGCGATCATCAATTCGGCCCTTGACGGTCACGATGGCATCGTCGTTAAGTAGCCAACCGCAATCCACCATGGTGCGCGGGAACACCATTACCTCGATCGATGCTTCGAGATCTTCCAGGGTGAAAATCGCCATCAGTTCACCCTTCTTTGTGTACTTACGAGTGAGTCCGGTAACGATTCCACCAATCGTCTTGATGTAAGCGCCATCGCGACCCGGCGTTGCTCCAGCAATCGGGGCGGTGGGGTTTTCCAACAATTCCGAGATGGAGCAATCAACCTGGCGACGAAGCGAGGCCTGGGCGCCCAGAAGCGGATGGTCGCTCACATAAAGGCCAAGCATCTCCTTCTCGAAACCCAGTCGCATCATCTTTTCCCACTCATGCACCGGAACGGGCACACGCGAATCATCGAAGGTCACCACCCCGGGCACTTCTTCTTCTCCCCCACCAAACAAGCTCATGACCCCACGATCGGCTTCACGTCTGCGGGCCGTGGTGCGGTCAATAATCGATTCGTAAACATCAAGCAGACCACGGCGCGGATGGCCCATGGAATCGAAGCCACCGCCTTTAATAATGGCTTCAATGGTGCGCTTGTTCAGAACGGACATATCGACTCGGTTGCAGAAATCGTAAAAATCCGGGAACCGGCCATTCGCATCGCGTTCGTCGACAATGTGGCGAACCAATCCTTCACCCACGTTTCGGACTGCGGCCAACCCAAAACGGATCACGGCTTTTTCGTCGATCACACTGGATGCAAATTCCGCCAGTGACGAGTTCACATCGGGCACATCAACTTT
>JAYUVJ010000146.1:0-2505 GCA_043754155.1 Acidimicrobiia bacterium | reverse complement strand
CAGCTCGGTGCGGATTAGTCGGCCAGTCGCGTCGTAATACATCACCGGGGTAACGCCGTTGGCTTGCGGCAACTCACAGCCAAAATTTGGGCTGAAGTTGGGCTCGTATTGTTTGACCGGCTTGCCCTTGTTATTGAGCACGGTGAGACCATTAGTAATCCAGCGCAGCGGCGGGGGTGTGGCCGTGCTGTCGGAGTCTGGCTCGGCCTGCACCTTCTTCATCAGCACGCCGCCAGTGCCGCCCGAGCATTCGAGTGAAACTTGCAGCGGACTCTCACTCGTGGTGGTGAGTTGGCCCACATGCTGTTCACGGGCGATGGAACAGGCACCGGCCATGCGCTGAACCCAAAGGCCGTTCTTGTCGCCGAAGTGATAGACGAAGCGCACGCTTGCGCTGGCGAGCCAGTCGCGTGCCTGTTGCTTCTGTTGATCATCGAACGTGTCGCTGGTGCAGAACGCCACCACATCAGCAGCCGGTGGATTGGCGATTGCGTCGGTAAATCCGTCGAGATGATCGCCCTCCCATTTGCCGTTGATCTTCTTGCCCTTGACAGCGGCCGCGACCACCAGACCGAAAACGTCGAAGTACACTTCGGAGTGGTTGCCGTTCGGGTCTACCATTTCGAGCGGGGCTAAGACACGATAGTCAAATCGTTCGACCGTAACAGTGTTGCCCAGATCATCGCTGCTGGATCGGATGTACAGGTCATACTTGCCGTCGTACTTCAGTGTGGTGACGTTGCCAAAGGAGTCGGTGTAGCGTTCCGGCAGGTAGAAGTGTTGTGCCGCATCCGGCTCAAAGCCAGCGATACCGGACCGAATCCAGTATTGATTGGTAAAAGACAAATCAAGTGCAGTCCCAGCTGCATACCCGGAGCTGGCAGGCGTATTCAGGGTTGCGAGAACGTCAACGGTCAGTTTGTTGCCAAAGACAGCGTCGAGTAGGCTTTTGGTCAGCGCCAGCTTGTAGGTTTCATAGGGCAAACCCAGGCGACTCAATTGGCCGAAGGGCAACGGCGCTTTGAGCGCCATCGGATCGGCGGGATCATCCTTGAAGAAGAGCATCCGCACCTGTTCAACGCAGCGTTTCTGTGGCTTTGGCAGCATTGGGGGTGTTGGTTGGTTGGGTATGACATGATAGGCGATCTCCTCGACCGGTGTGCCCGTAGTCTGATGCACCGCGCTCAGGCGATAGTCGCGCAATTCTGCGAGCGTGAAGTATGGGAGCTGGGCGGGAACGATGGCGGTCAGCTCGTAGGTGAGCACTTCGCAGGGAACACGCAGGCGGTGGTTATCCAGTGCCGCGCTCACATCCACTGCTTCATCTCCGAAATCGTTGGTGTAGCGCGTCTCGGAATAGGCGACATGGGGTTCGTCTTTTTGAACCCGGTGGATGAGGGGAAACGCATTGCTGAGTCCAGCGGCCAGGTTGGCATCGTCTTCAAAATTCCCAATCCGTGGATAGACGATAGCAACCGACTGCAACACATTGCCAAGCTCCTCGATGTTGAGATTTAGGCTATGAGCAATGCGTGGGTCGGGCTTGAGCGGCGCCAGTCGCAGGTCGAGTTCGTAGTGGTAGGTGATGGCTTCACTTTCCGTCACCAGAAAGACAGCATGGCGATTACTTGCCTGCAGCTGTAAGCGCTGAATATGGCAGTTGTGAAAGGCAGTGGAAAAGAGTCTGACCCGACGTTCTTCCCCGCGTTCCAGTGCATCCACATTGAGTTCGTAGACCTCTTGGCGCAGGGTCATACCCTTGCAGACACGCAGGGCTTGGCGCCATTCGTCGCTTGAAAGTTCCTGGCTGGCCAGATCAGGTTGCGGTAGCTCGTTCTCCTGAAAATGCGCCGAACGGGGGGCGAAATACTCTTGTTGAAACTGGCTGAGAATCTGCTCGTGATCTAGAAAGGCGCCGGTGTGAAACCAGGTGATGGTCTTGACCGGCGGTTGGTAGAGCGTTTGATCATCGGTGATGTACGGGCTGGCGATGTTGCCGGCAGCGAAAGTACCGAAATCTTCCACATCCACTTGCTCCACGCGCCCAAAACCGCGGAACTCGCGTTCGTGGCCATCGAAATAGCCGTGGTGATAGGAATAGCTGCTAGAGAAGGTGGTCTTGCGCCACTTATCGATGACGGTGACTTTTTCGACCACATGCACCGGGAAGGGTAGCTTGGTGACCCACGGTTTGCCAGCGTACTTGTCTTGCAGGTAAAACTTGGTTGAGGGTGCGTATTGCACTGCGGTTTCCGCACCGAGGTTATTAATGGTTTTGACCAACAGATGCGGCTTCTGCCCACCCAGCAAATCCAGATAGCGCATGGGCTGGCGCGCATCCTTGCTCAGTGGCGATGACCAGACCAAGCAGGCCGTGCCGTTGCCCAGCAAGTCCATTGCCTGCACGCTGGCAAGGTTGTCCACCCGCGGAAAGTCGTTGATCACATCGGCGTCCGCCCAACTGTTGCCCGACTCGTTCCGATAGACCTGAATTGAGTCGCGCCC